>DASQLE010000035.1:0-2545 GCA_035630175.1 Beijerinckiaceae bacterium | reverse complement strand
TACGGCCGGGTGATCCACACCTGAGCCGATCGCCGAAATCGCGGCCCCGGATGAACCTTGGCCGCAGTTTTCGCGTTATCGGCGGCAAGAGCTTCCACGGGAGACGATAATGAGCATTCTGGCTTGGATCGGGGCCGGCATCCTGGCCGGGTGGCTGGCCGAGAAGATCACCGGCAGCGACCATGGCCTGATCACCAACCTGATCGTCGGCGTCATCGGCGCCTTCATCGGCGGCTTCCTGATGAGCGCCCTGTTCGGCTACCGCCTCGACCAGGGCTTCAACATCGCCACCATCCTGGTGGCGACGCTCGGCGCGGTGGCGCTTCTCCTGATCGTCGGCCTGATCCGCGGCCGCCGCCCAAGCTATTGAGCCGCAGCGACCGGCCGCATGGCTGTCTTGCCGCAGGCGCCGCCGCGGCGGTTTGCGCGGGGCGGCAAGACCTCTTAAGTCACTGGAAAGCGGTTCGGGATCACCGTGCCGCCGTGCGGTGACACTCGATGGCTGTCGTTCTCGATCTTCTCAACAAGGACTTGAGGCCGCGCCATCCGGAAAAGGCGCATCGGCCCGATCAGCCCGTGCAGCGCAAGCCCGACTGGATCCGGGTCAAGGCGCCGGGCTCGCCGCAATGGGCCGAGACCAACCGCATCGTCCGCGAGAACAACCTCGTCACCATCTGCGAGGAGGCGGGCTGCCCCAATATCGGCGAGTGCTGGGAGAAGAAGCACGCCACCTTCATGATCATGGGCGACACCTGCACGCGGGCCTGCGCCTTCTGCAACGTCAAGACCGGGCTGCCCGGGGCCCTCGATCCGCACGAGCCCGAGCACGTCGCCGTCGCGGTCGCCAAGCTCGGCCTGTCGCACGTCGTGATCACGTCGGTCGACCGGGACGACCTTCCGGACGGCGGCGGCCGGCACTTCGCCGATGTCATCAACGCCATTCGCGCGCGCTCGCCCGGCACCACGATCGAGGTGCTGACGCCCGACTTCCTGCGCAAGGACGGGGCGCTGGAGACCGTGATCGCCGCGCGTCCCGACGTGTTCAACCACAATCTCGAGACGGTGCCGTCGAAATATCTCACCGTGCGGCCGGGAGCGCGTTACTTCCACTCGATCCGCCTCCTGCAGCGCGCCAAGGAGATCGACCCGACGATCTTCACCAAGTCCGGAATCATGGTCGGGCTCGGCGAGGAGCGCAACGAGGTGCTGCAGCTCATGGACGACCTGCGCTCGGCCGACGTCGACTTCCTGACCATCGGCCAGTATCTGCAGCCGACGCGCAAGCACCACCCGGTGATCCGCTTCGTGCCGCCGGAGGAGTTCAAGGGCTTCGAGACGACCGCCTATGCCAAGGGTTTTGGGCTCGTCTCGGCGACGCCGCTGACGCGCTCCTCGCACCATGCCGGCGAGGATTTCGCCCGCCTCAAGGCCGCCCGCCTCGCCAAGCTCTGATCCGCGCCGTTCCCGACGATGCCATCGTTTCGCACCACGCGGCAGGTCCGCCATTCGCCGATCGAGATGTTCAATCTCGTCGCCGATGTCGAGCGCTATCCCGAATTCGTGCCGCTCTGCGAGGAGCTGCACATCCGTCGCCGCGTCAAGAGCGACGACGGCGTCGAGACGCTCGTCGCCGAGATGAGCGTCGGCTTCAAGGCCATCCGCGAGACCTTCACCACCCGCGTCAGCCTCGACGAGCCGCGCCTGCGCATCCTCGTCGAATATGTGGAGGGTCCGTTCAGCTATCTCGAGAACCGCTGGACCTTCAAGCCGGACCCGCTCGGCTGCGCCGTCGAGTTCTATATCGCCTACGAGTTCAAGAGCTTCGCCCTGCGCATGCTCATGGGCGCCATGTTCGAGCGCGCCTTCCGCAAGTTCGCCGAAGCCTTCGAGGAACGCGCCGACGTCGTTTACCGCTCGCGCAGCGCCGCGCGCGCGTGAAAATGACACCGTTTGTCATTCCGGGGCAGGCCGAAGGCCTGAGCCCGGAACCCATGACGGGGTGCGACGGGTGGGTTCCGGGTTCTTCGCTTCGCTCAGCCCCGGAATGACGCCGCGAGGAGGTTTACTCCGCGGCGTCGAGACGCTGCATCGGCCCGCAGGCGACGCAGATCGCTTCGACGTGGCGGTGATCGGTGCCGCAGCATCCGCCGAGGATGTTGACGTGCGGCACCAGCCGCAGGAGCTTGCGGTAGTCGTTGCCGAGCTCGACCGGATCGCCGGCATCGAGGTCCAGCGCCGCGTCGAGTTCCGCGTGGCTGTGCTTGGAGGCGTTGGCGCGCAGGCCGCGCAGGCGCTTCAGCCACGGCTCGCCGCTCGCCAGCACGTCAGCGAAATGCGTCGGGTGGGCGCAGTTGATCATGTAATAGAGCGGCGCGCGGCCGCTCGCCGCGTCGACCGCCGCGATCGCGTCCTGCAGCGTCGCGCCGGTGGGCAGACGTCCGTCCGTCTCCAGGGTGAAGGAGATCGCCGCCGGCATGCCGGCCCGCGCGGCGGCGTGCGCGACGCCGATCGCTTCCTCGACATTGGTCATGGTGATGGCCGTGAC
>DASQLE010000034.1:0-2424 GCA_035630175.1 Beijerinckiaceae bacterium | reverse complement strand
GCCGAGGTCGGGCGTGTGCAGCTTCGGGTCGCCTGTCACCCGCTCGACCGCCCGCATCAGCCGCGCGGCCGCGGCATTCTCGCCGAGGTGCTCGAGCATCATCGCGCCGGTCCAGAAGGTCGCGACCGGGTTGGCGATGCCCTTGCCGGTGATGTCGAAGGCCGAGCCGTGGATCGGCTCGAACATCGAAGGCGTCTTGCGCTCGGGATTGAGGTTGGCGGTCGGCGCGATGCCGAGCGAACCCGCCAGCGCCGCGGCGAGATCCGACAGGATGTCGGCATGGAGGTTGGTGGCGACGACCGTGTCGAGCGTCTCGGGCCTCGCGACCATGCGCATGGTCATGGCGTCGACCAGCATCTTGTCCCAGGTCACGTCGGGGAAGCCCGCCGCGACCTCGGCGGCGATCTCGTCCCACATCACCATGCCGTGGCGCTGCGCGTTCGACTTGGTCACGACCGTGAGGAGTTTTCGGGGCCGCGAGCGCGCCAGCTCGAAGGCGAAGCGGATGATGCGCGTCACGCCGGCGCGCGTGAACATCGCCACGTCGGTGGCCGCCTCTTCCGGCAGGCCCTTGTGGACACGGCCGCCGACGCCCGCATATTCGCCCTCCGAATTCTCCCGCACGATGACCCAATCGAGCTCGGGCCCGGAGACGTTGCGGAGCGGGCTCGTGATGCCGGGCAGGATGCGGGTCGGGCGCACGTTGGCGTATTGGTCGAGCGGCTGGCAGATCGCGAGCCGCAGGCCCCAGAGCGTGATGTGGTCGGGGATGTCGGGCGCGCCGACGGCGCCGAAAAAGATCGCGTCGAACGGGCGCAGGCGATCGGCGCCGTCGTCCGGCATCATGACGCCGTGCTTCTTGTAATAGTCCGATCCCCAGTCGAAATGCTCGACCTCGAACCGGAAGCCGCCGTCGCGCTCGGCGCACACGTCGAGCGCCTCAAGGCCGGCGGCGATCACCTCCGGCCCGATGCCGTCTCCGCCGATGGCCGCGATGCGATGCGTGCGCATGATGATTCCCTTTGCGTTGGTCGTGTTGGTCGGGGCGCGAATGGCCGATTGTTAGCGCGCTCTCGCGTTGCTTGCATCCTGAGTCTAGCCAGAAGCTCCTCTCATCCTGAGGTGGGACCCCGGCCTTGATCCAGGGGAGCCTCAAAGAGCCTGCCCCGTGAAGGCGGGGGATGCTCCAGAAGGCGGGATGCACGTCCTGCGTGCTTCGAGGCCCGCCGGCGGCGGGCATCTCAGCCTGAGGAAGTCAGAGGAGCTCCATTGCGGGCTAACGCTAAGATTGCACGCCGTGCCGGAGTTGCCGTCCGCCGTGCAGGCGGGCCTGCCTGACCGAGGCTTGACAATTTATTCCTATAGGACTATATTGAAGACGTCCTGTCCGTGAGGGGTGCTTCCGGCGGCGTCTTGGAGCGGGACAGGATCGGCGCCTGCGGCCGGAGTTGACGTGCGCTCCGGGCTCGGGAGGCCGAAGGCCGATTCGGGACCAGCCGCCCGGCTGAGATCCGCCCGCTCCACACTACGGTGGGGACGTGCTCCGGCACATGGTTGCGGCAGGGAGACCAGCCCGCGGCCAGCGCGGAGGCCTTCGGACCGAAATCGCCGGGTGGGACGCCGGGAAGCCGGCCGCTAAAATCTTAAGAGCCGGCGCCCTGGCGTCCCGCTCCCCTCGCTTCGGCTCCGAGGAGCCCACGAAGCGAACCTCAGAAACAGCTCGGGCCGAAAGGATCGCGAGAGCGACGAGGCACGTGATCACTCCAAGCATACGGTTTTACTCGGCTGTCATTCCGGGGCGCGCCGGAGGCGCGAACCCGGAACCCGCTCGCAGGCGCCACGGGTGTCACCCAGTCGTAGGTTCCGGGCTCGGCCCGAAGCCTGTCATCGGGCCGGCCGAAGGCCGGACCCGTTGGGGCCGCCCCGGAATGACAGTGCAGCACCGACGCGATCGACCAGATTCGTATGATGCATTGTTGCTTTTCTTGTTGCTTATATGCAAAAATCGCGTATACCGCTGATGAGGCGCAAGGGAGGCCGCGATCAGCACCACGTCCATCCAGTCTTTGCCGCATAACGGACGACGGCTTCGTTTCGTCGACCTGCCGGGGAGCGCCGGAGCCGACCTCGCTCGCCTTCCCTGGCTCATGCGGCTGTTGCTCGAGAACGTGCTGCGCAACGGCACCGGTTCGGAGGGCGAGGGGGCCAAGGCGGCCATCCTCGGGTGGCTGACGAGCGGCGCGAGCGAGGCCGAGATCGCGTTCGTCCCCGGCCGCGTGCTGATGCACGACACCACCTGCGTTCCGGCCCTGGTCGATGTCGCCGCCATGCGCTCGGCGCTGGCGGAAGCCGGCGGCGATCCGACGCTCCTCAACCCGGTGCTGGCGGTCGACGTGTCCGTCGACCATTCCGTCGCCGTCGACC
>DASQLE010000033.1:0-2047 GCA_035630175.1 Beijerinckiaceae bacterium | reverse complement strand
CCAAGTGGGCCATCCTCTGCCTTGGCGGCATGAATAAGTTTGTCCTCAGCCGAACTTGTTGTTCTTCGGAAAGCCTTTTGGCGGCAGGCGGCCGGCTTCGGCGCGGTTGCCGATCCAGTCGCGGAGGTCGGTCTTCTCGACCGTCCAGGTGCGGCCGGACGAGTCCTTCCAGGTGAGGCCGTCCTTCATGGCGAAGACCTTGCCGTCGGAGACGCCGCCGTCCTTGTAGCGCTGCAGGCGCACGCCCTTGCCGCGGCCCATCTCGGGCAATTGGCTGATGGGGAAAACGAGGAGCTTGCGGTTCTCGCCGATTGTGGCGACGTGGTCCCCGGCGGCCTCCGTGCACAAGACGGCGCGCGTCTTGGCGTCGACGTTGAGGACTTGCTTGCCCTTGCGCGTGTTGGCGACGGTCTCGTCCGCCGGCGCGATGAAGCCGCGCCCGTCGGAGCTCGCGACGAGCAGCTTGGCGCCCGCCTTATAGGGCAGCGCGGTGACGATTTCGAAGCCTTCCTCAAGATCGATCAGGAGACGGATCGGGTCGCCGAAGCCACGCCCGCCCGGCAGCTTCGACGCCTCAAGGGTGAAGAAGCGCCCGTTGCCGGCGAAGACCAGGACCTTGGCGGTCGTCTCCGTGAAGAACGCCGTCTTGAGCGCGTCATCGCCCTTGAAGGCGACGCCGGCGAGATCGGGCACATGCCCCTTGAGGGCGCGGATCCAGCCCTTCTGCGAGACCACGACGGTGATCGGCTCGCGCTCGACCATGGCCTCTGCGAAATCGATGCCCGAGGTGTCGGGCGCCTCGGCGAAGGTGGCGCGGCGTCGGCCGAGCGCCGTGTCCGGTCCGAACATCTTGCGGACTTCGCGGATCTGGCCGGCCACCGCCTTCCATTGCCCGACTTCCGAGCCGAGCAGGCCCTCGATCTCGGCCTTCTCCGTCGTGAGGTCGCCGAGTTCTCGCTTCAGCTCCATCTCCTCGAGCTTGCGCAGGGAGCGCAGGCGCGTGTCGAGGATGGCATTGGCCTGCAGCTCGGTGAGCTTGAAGACGCGCATCAGTTCCGCCTTCGGCTCGTCCTTCTCGCGGATGATCTTGATGACGCGGTCGAGGTCGAGATAGATGATAAGGAGGCCGCGCAGGATCTCCAGGCGCCGCTCGATGACGCCGAGGCGGTGGCGCGAGCGGCGGATCAGCACGTCGCGGCGATGGTCGATCCATTCGCGCAGGGCCTCAGCGAGGCCGAGCACGCGCGGCACCTTGCCGCCCGAGAGCACGTTCATGTTGAGCGAGACGCGGCTCTCGAGCTCGGTCAGCCGGAACAAGGATTCCATGAGGATGGTCGGATCGACGCTGCGCGAGCGCGGCTCCAGCACGACACGCACGTCCTCGGCAGATTCGTCGCGGATGTCGGCGAGAAGCGGCAGCTTCCGCTCTTGCAGCAGCTCCGCCACCTTCTCGATGAGGCGCGACTTCGGCACGCCGTAGGGAATCTCGGTCACGACCACCGCCCAGGTGCCGCGCCCCGTATCCTCCTTGTGCCAGCGCGCCCGCACCCGGAACGAGCCGCGCCCGGTGCGGTAGCTCTCGGCGATCGCCGCGCGCGTGTCGACGACGATGCCGCCGGTCGGGAAGTCCGGCCCCTGCACGAATTCGAGCAGTTGCTCGGAGGTCGCCTTGCGGTGCTTGATCAGATGCAGGGCGGCGTCGCACAGCTCGGCCGCGTTGTGCGGCGGGATCGATGTCGCCATTCCGACGGCGATGCCCTGCGAGCCGTTGGCGAGCAGGTTCGGGAAGGCGGCCGGCAGGACGACCGGCTCCTCAGTGGTGCCGTCGTAATTGGGCCGGAAATCGACCGCGTCCTCGTCGATGCCTTCCAACAGGAGGCGCGCCACGTCGGTCATGCGCGCTTCGGTGTAGCGGTAGGCGGCGGCGCCGTCGCCGTC
This sequence comes from Beijerinckiaceae bacterium, assembly GCA_035630175.1. Taxonomy (GTDB): domain Bacteria; phylum Pseudomonadota; class Alphaproteobacteria; order Rhizobiales; family Beijerinckiaceae; genus JAJKJG01. The sequence goes on along the minus strand of DASQLE010000033.1, from coordinate 109 downwards.
GATATTGCCGAAATTGCCCTGCCCGTCGATGAGCGGATAGCGCGAGGCGAAATCCTGGGCGAGCCGCACGAGCGCGTCGTAGATGGCCTGGTCGCCGTGCGGATGGAAC
>DASQLE010000032.1:0-4666 GCA_035630175.1 Beijerinckiaceae bacterium | reverse complement strand
ACGCTGTCGGCCGGCGACCGGGTGCTGATGGTCGAGACCGGCCAATTCGCGACGCTTTGGAAGACGATGGCGGTCAAGCTCGGCCTGCAGCCGGAGCTGATCCCGACCGACTGGCGCATCGGCGCCGCCCCGGCGGTCATCGAGGCGCGATTGCGCGAGGACAAGGGCCACGAGATCAAAGCCGTCTGCGTGCTGCACAACGAGACCTCGACCGGCTGCCTGTCGCCGATCGCCGAGATCCGCCGCGCCATCGACGCGGCCAAGCACCCGGCCCTCTTCATGGTCGACACGATCTCGTCGCTCGCATCAGCCGATTACCGGCACGACGAGTGGGGCGTCGACGTCTCGATCGGCGGCGCCCAGAAGGGATTGATGCTGCCGCCCGGCATGTCGTTCAACGCCGTCAGCGACAAGGCGCTCGCCGCGTCGAAAACGTCCGGCCTGCCGAAATCGTTCTTCGCTTGGGACGACATGCTGGCCATGAACAAGACCGGCTTCTTCCCGTACACGCCGGGAACCAACATGCTGCACGGCCTCGTCGAGGGCATCGACATGCTGCACGAGGAAGGGCTCGACAACGTCTTCGCCCGGCACGAGCGCCACGCCGAAACCACCCGCCGGGCCGTGCGCGGCTGGGGCCTCGAGATCCTGTGCCGCGACCCGAAATACTACTCGCCGACGATCACGGGCGTGATGCTGCCGGAGGGTCATGACGCGGAGGCCTATCGCGCGGTGGCGCTCGACCAGTTCGACATTTCCTACGGCACGAGCTTCGGCCGCTGGGCGGGCCGCTATTTCCGCATCGGCCATCTAGGCGACACGAACGACCTGACCATCATCGGCGCGCTCGCCGGCGCCGAGATGGCGCTCGCGCTGGCCGGCGTCCCGCACAAGAAAGGCGGCGTGCAGGCGGCGATGGATTACCTCATCGGCCCGCACGCAACGGCAAGGGCTGCTGCCGAGTAGAGGCGGCTACGCGGTCGCATCCTGATCGCTCCGCGTCCTTCCGTCCCGACGGCCTAGCAAGTGTCGCACGCGCGCGACACCTGCTGAGCGAGCCGTCAATCGTTCGCCTTTTCAAAAGCTTAGCTTGTCGGGAAAGCCGCGGCGGCAGCGTCGCGCTGTTGCGGGGCGGTGACATCGGCGAGCTCGTTCGGCCGTTACGGTCAAGCTGACACACTCTGGCCCCATGCGGCTGGAATGTGCGTCTCCAGAAGGCCTCCCGAGAAGGCCGGCAAGCCGAAGAATTCGGCACGAACGCGGGGACAGATTTCATATGCGAACGGTTTTTGCAGCGCTTTCGGGCGCCTGCCGCGGGGGCGCTCTGCTTGCGGTCGCTTCGTTGTGCCTTTCTCTTCAGGTCACGCCGTGCCTGGCCGATCCGTTTGCTACGGATTTAGGCCGGGATGCCAACGAGACGCTCGTCTTCGGCCCGATGAAGGTGTCGCGGTGGCTCGCCGAGACGGTCGTGCGGGCTGCCGAGACGACCGGCGTCGACCCGGCTTATCTCATGGCGCTCGCCGACAAGGAGTCGAGCCTCCTGCCCGCAAGCAAGGCGGAAACGTCCTCGGCCGAGGGTTTGTTCCAATTCCTCGAAAGCACGTGGCTCGAAGTGCTGCGCCGCTACGGCGACAAGCACGGCTTCAAGGCGGCCGCGGATGCGATTGGTCGCGTGCAGGGCAGGACGGTCGTCACGGACGAGACGCAGCGCGCGTGGATCCTGAGCCTGCGCCGCGATCCTTATCTGTCGGCTCTGATGGCCGGCGAGATGGTGAATGCCCATCGCGAGATCCTGGCCGGGAAGGCCGAGCGCGACCCCTCGTTCTCGGAGCTCTACATGGCTCACTTCCTCGGCGTGCACGGCGCCAGCCGCTTTCTCGAGCTGCTGCAGAACAAGCCGACCGCGACTGCGACGAAGGAATTCCCCAAGGCCGCCAAGGCGAATCGCGCCATCTTTACGGAAGCGAAGGGCAAGAAGCCCAAGAACCTCACCATGGCCGAGGTGCAGGGCCGCATCGATGCGATGATCGATTATCGCGTCGCGCGCTACGAGGCGGTGCGAGGCGATCTGGCGCGCGTCGCCGCCAACTGATTCGGGCTCAGTTGCTGCGGAGCTTCTCGATCACGCGAATCAGGAGGGAGCGGTCGAGGCCGCGGAGATCGTCGACGATGCGTTCCGCCGGCGCCGTCCCGAGCTTGCGTTTGAGGACGCTCCTGAGCGCCGCCTCCCGTCCCTTGCAGCGCTCGAAAGCAAGGTCGGCGATCCCTGCCGCAGGAAGTGTGCCGCCGAGCTTCTCCTTAGCCACCGCGGCGGTGCACGTTTGCCACCGCTCCCGGTAAGGCTTCGCCTGCTCCAACGAGAGGAAGGGGTCCGGTTCGTCCGCAACCGCGCCAGTGGCTCCCATCAGGAAAAACATCAAGGAAATGACGATCTTACGCATTCGCCGATGAGCCCCGGCGGGGGCCTTACAGTCAAGCTCGCCGGAGCCGAAGGGTTAAGATTTGGCGGGGCTGATGCGCTTCGGTAACTATCTGTTAACCCTGACGGCCTGCTGAGCGCTTAGGCCGCGCAAGCGAGCTCCTGCGAAGCCGCACCGGCCGGCTGTCGCCTCGGCGCCCGAGCCTCGGCGAAAAAGGCGGCATCGAAACATTCGGCCTCCTGCGCGATCGCCACGAGCGCGCGGGTGGCGCGATTCGTTGCCCCCTCGCCCGTGAGCAGCGGCACGATCCATCGCGCCTTATCGGCGTCGACATAGCCGGCCGGCTCGGAGTTCCAGACGACGAAGTCGGCGAGAGCCGCCGCGAAATAGGACGACCAGGAGAAGTGGACGCTGTCGACCGTCCGGTCGAGCGCGATCAGGAGTTCGGCCTGCTCCCGGCCGACGAGCCCGTCCTTCAGGACGGTGAGCCGCATGGCCTCGACATCGTATTTGCCGATGCGGCCCTTCGCTTCGATACGGGCGGCGAGGTCTTCAAGCGAGATGTCGGTCATCGATGCGGCTCCATGCCTCTCGGTGCGTGTCATAGCGCGCAGCTTCGCTCACCGCCGTTTGCCCGAGCCTTAATGGCCAACTCTGAATCCGTGTTCAGGTTAAGTAGAATTGAGCGGATCCGGTTGAGGATCGAGGCGGGCGCTGCGACCTTCCCGTGCGTAATCGTCCGTTAAGCCTGGACTCACGAGACGCGCCGACCGGGTGGTTGTTCTTTCATCATGTCGGCTTCCCTGCATAGCCCGTTAGTATTTTCGGGCGCAGTGTTCGACGGCGGTAACGACGTCTGCACCCTGTCTTGAGCGACGCATCGGTTGACCGCAGCGGAGCTCCTCGTCATGGCGGCTGCATCGGACCAAGGCGAGCTTCCGGTCTCTCCGACAACCCCGCGACTCCTGATCGTCGATGACGTGGCCGAAAATCGCGCCATTCTGACGCGACGCTTTCAACGGCGGGGCTACGAGATCGTCGAAGCCAGCGACGGCTTCCGCGCCCTCGAGCTCGTCGCCGAGCAAGCCTTTGATCTCGTGTTGCTGGATGTGATGATGCCGGGCATCGACGGCCTTGAGGTGCTGACGCGCATCCGGGAGCAGCATGGACCTGCTTCGCTCCCCGTGATCATGGTCACGGCGCTCGCGCAGAACGACGACGTCGTAAAGGCGCTCAAGCTCGGCGCGAACGACTACGTGACGAAGCCCGTCGACTTCGCCATCGCGCTGGCGCGCACCGAAACGCAGGTGGCGCGCAAACATGCCGAGGAAGCGGTGCAGCGCGCCAACCGCGCCCTCCGCGAGGCCAACGAGAACCTGGAGCGGCGCATCGCCGAGCGCACCAAGGAGCTTCGCGAGGCGAACGAGCAACTCAAGATAGAGATCGTCAACCGGGAACGCTCGGAAGCGACCATTCGCCACCAGGCGCTTCATGACGCCCTTACCGGCCTGCCCAACCGGGTCCTCTTCCGCAAGCAGTTGCAGGAAGCGCTCGTCAGGGCTCGCCGGAGCGGGGAAGACCTCGCCGTCCACTTTCTCGACCTCGACGGCTTCAAGAACGTCAACGACACGCTCGGTCATGCGGTCGGGGACGAGCTTCTGAAATGCATTGCCGGGCGTCTGCAGAGCACCGTCCGGCACGCGGACAAGATCGCCCGGCTCGGCGGCGACGAATTCGCCGTTCTGCAGCTTGCGGCAGAACTCCCGAGCGGAGCGGGCGTGCTGGCCGGCCGCCTGATCGACGCCGTCAAGGCGCCGTGCGCCGTCGACGAGCATCAGATCCTCGTCGGCGCCAGCATCGGCATCGCCGTCCTCCGCACCGACGGAATCCATTTCAACCCGGACGATCTTCTGAAGAGCGCCGATCTGGCGATGTATCGGGCCAAGGCCGATGGGCGTGGCCGATTCTGCTTCTTCGAGCCCGAGATGGACGCCCGCGCGCAGGCGCGCCGTTCGCTGGAACTCGACCTGCGCCGGGCGCTCGCGCAGCGCGGCTTCGAGCTGCATTATCAGCCGCTCGTCAACCTGCAATCGGACAGCGTCACCGCCTTCGAGGCTCTGCTGCGCTGGCCCCATCCCGAACGCGGATGGATCTCGCCGGCGGATTTCATCCCGCTGGCGGAAGAGACGGGACTGATTGTGCCCCTCGGCGATTGGGTGCTGCGCCAGGCGTGCCGCGACGCGGCC
>DASQLE010000031.1:0-3753 GCA_035630175.1 Beijerinckiaceae bacterium | reverse complement strand
GATCGGGCGCACCGCGACGGAATCGAGTGTGTCGAGCCTGTTCGACTAGGTCACGATGGGTTTTGATCAAATCAATCAAAACGCAGGAGCGTGATCGCGCTGCACCCGCCGCTGATGCGGCGGGACAAGGCGGCGACCTTCGCGCTGGCGCAGGAACTCGGCTGCGATGCCCTCGTCGACATCATCGTCGAGCTGACGCATAGCTGCTGTCGCGGCGACCGGACCCGGCGCCATCCCTGGGGCTACGGCCGCGGCGACTGCCCCGCCTGCGGGCTCCGCGCCGACGGCTGGCGCCGCTGGCGGGAGACGGTTACAGCCAGCCGGCCCGCCTGAAGCGCATGTAAAGCCAGGCGCACAAGCCGGCGATCGTCAGGAGGACGATCGGGTAGCCGAGCGGCTGCTTCAATTCCGGCATGTAGTCGAAATTCATGCCGTAGATGCCGGCGATCGCCGTCGGCACGGCGAGCATCGCGGCCCAGGCGGCGAGCTTCTTGGTGACGTCGTTCTGCTGGATGGAGGCCAGCAGGAGATTCGCCTCGAGCGCCGCATTGAGCAGGTCGCGGAGATTGTCGATGCTCTCCACGGCCCGGATGATGTGGTCCTGCACGTCGCGAAAGTAAGGGTGCATGTCGGCATCGATCATCTCCACGTCGAAGCGGATGATGCGGCTGCACACCTCCTGCAGCGGCTGCACCGCGCGGCGCATGAGCAGGAGGTCGTGGCGCAGCTCGTAGACGCGCTCGATGGCGATCCGGCCGGAGGCGCGCGCGAAGACGCTCTCCTCGATGGCGTCGACCTCCCCTTCGAGCTCGTGCAGGATGGGGAAGTAGTTGTCGACGACGAAGTCCATCACCGAGTAGACGACGAAATCCTCACCCTTCTGGAGCATCTTGGGCGCGTTCTCGCAGCGTGCCCGTACGTCCTTGTAGGCGGTCGAGGCGCCGTGCCGCACGGTCACCACATAGCCGCGACCGGCGAAGATGTGGGTCTCGCCGAAGCCGATCTTGCCGTCCTGCAGCTGCACCGTGCGCAACACGATGAAGATCGACTCGCCGTAGACCTCCAGCTTCGCCCGCTGGTGCGCCCGATGCGCGTCCTCGATGGCGAGGTCGTGCAGCCCGAATCGCTTCTGGACCTTGCGCAGCAAGGTCTCGTCGGGCTCGTGCAGCCCGATCCAGACGAAGCGGCCATTGTCCGACGCGGCCGGACCGGCGTCGTCGAGATCGACCGTTGCAATGCGGCGCCCGCTCTCGTAGAGGGCGCAATCGATGACCATTCCCATCTCGCCCCCCTGCCCGCTCCCGATGCCCGGCTATCGTCCACCATCTCTCCGCAAAGGCCAACCGCTCCGGGCCGTCGCGCGCGCTTTTGCACGGACGGGGGCGGCATGAGCTCCGACCGCCGTCTGGCCGAGGGCACCGTCGCGCTCGTCCTGTTCGCGCTGACCATCCCGGCCGCCAATTGGATGATCGGCCATGTGGGCACGGTCTGCCGGCCGCAAAGCCCCTGCCTGGTGCCGGTCGCGCCGGGCCTGATGGCGCCGAGCGGCGTCTTGATGATCGGCCTCGCGCTCGTCCTGCGTGACATCGTGCAGCGCCGGCTCGGCTTCGCGGCGGCGCTTGCGGCTGTCGTCGCCGGCGCGGCGCTCTCCGCCTTTCTGGCTCCCGCGGCCATCGTGGTCGCCTCGGCGACTGCCTTTTTCGTGTCGGAGCTGGCCGACCTGCTCGTCTACACGCCCCTGCAGCGTCGCTCGTTCGTCCTCGCGGTCGTGCTGTCGAGCCTGATCGGGCTCGTCGTGGACAGCACCGTCTTCCTTTATCTCGCCTTCGGCAGCCTCGACTTCCTCCTCGGCCAGATCGTCGGCAAGGCCTGGATGGTGCTTCTGGCGATCCCCTTCGTGTGGTGGCTGCGCGAGCGCGACCGCCGGCTCGGCCTTGCCCCGGCCTGATCGACGCGCTCCATCCCGAGGCTGACAGGCGCCGGATAGATCATCCCGTATCTGCACCGGGCAGATCCCGTGCTCCCTGCACGAACCCGGGCACGGCGTTTGCCTCGGGGGGCCGTCTGGGCTATACGCCCCCCGCGTCCGCCCGCACCCTTGGAGGCACGGACGCAAGCCGATGGAGCCGCAGAGCGCATTCCGCTGCCGGAAACGGCCGGCGGCTTTCGGTTTTTTTGATTCTTGAGAAGGACACGACCATGGCTTCCACCAAAGAGCTCAAGGCCGTGGCGCGCGACCGGGTCGGCAAGGGGGCCGCCCGGGCCGTTCGTCGCCAGGGCCACGTTCCCGCCGTCATCTATGGGGGCGGCGCCGCCGCCGAGCCGATCGCGCTCGATTTCAACCAGATGCGGCAGGCGATCTTCGCCGGCCACTTCCTGACAACGATCTTCGAGATCGACGTGGACGGCCGCAAGACCCGCGCCCTGCCACGCGACTACCAGCTCGACCCGGTCAAGGACGTCCCGATCCATATCGATTTCCTGCGCCTCGCCGAAGGCCAGGAAATCCGGGTGACCGTTCCGGTGCACGTGGTCGGCCAGGAAACCTCGCCGGGCATCAAGCGCGGCGGCACGGTGCAGATCGTGCAGCACGCTCTCGAGCTGATAGTGCCGACCGACGCGATCCCGGAATTCGTCGAGGTGTCCGTGGCCGAGCTCGACATCGGCGGCACCATCCACCTGTCCGACGTCGCCCTGCCCGAGCGCACCCGCGCGATCGGCCAGGAGGACGTGACCATCGCTACCGTGGTCGTGCCGACCACGACCCGCGAAGAGCCGGCCGCGGAGGCGGCGGCTCCCGACGCCGAAACGCCGGCGCCGGGCGGCAAGGCCCCGGCCGCCGCAGCAGGCGGCAAGGCCCCGGCTGCCGCGGCAGGCGCCGCCAAAGCGCCAGCCGCCAAGCCCGGCGGCAAAAGCTGAGCACCCGGACGGCTCGCGACGCGATCGACGCTCCGGCCTCCCGCCGGAGCGTTTTTGCTTCCGATCACGACCCGTTTTGATCGAGCCGATCGAACGCCGGGACGTGATCGATTCCCAGTCGAGCATGATGTTCATCCGAAGAAGCGTAGCCGCTTCTCGGCATCATGCTCCAGCAGCGACATGCCATGCGTCTCTTCGTCGGCCTCGGCAATCCTGGCGACCGCTACGCCCGCAACCGCCACAACGTCGGCTTCAGAGCGGTCGATGAGATCGCGCGCGCCCACGGCGCCGCGCCCTGGCGGCGGCGCTTCGGGGGTGAGGCCGCGGAAGGCACCGTCGGCGGCGAGCGCATCCTGTTCCTCAAGCCGCATACCTACATGAACGAATCGGGGCGCGCGGTCGCCGAGGCGCAGCGTTTCTTCAAGATCGAGCTCGCCGACGTCGTCGTTTTTCACGACGAGCTCGATCTGCCGCCCGCCAAGCTGCGGGTGAAGCTCGGCGGCGGCGTCGCCGGCCATAACGGCTTGCGTTCGATCACCGCGCATTGCGGCAACGATTATCGGCGCGTGCGCATCGGCATCGGCCATCCCGGCGACAAGGCGCTCGTTCACGCCTATGTGCTGCATGACTTCGCCAAGGCCGAGGAGCCTTGGGTCGAGGACTTGTGCCGTGCCTGCGCCGAGGCGGCGGCGCTGCTCGCCAGGGGCGACGACGCCAGCTTTCAGAACAAGGTCCACCTTGCCCTGGAGGCGAAGGGCTGGACTGACGCCAAAGCATGATGGCCGGGCGAGGACCCGGCCTAAAGGAGCGAGGACGTGGGTTTCAAGATGGGCA
>DASQLE010000030.1:0-2973 GCA_035630175.1 Beijerinckiaceae bacterium | reverse complement strand
CGTCGCGCCGGCGCTGGCGCTGGTGGCGGCGCTGTTCCTGTATCCGCTCAGCTATTCGCTGATCGCCGCCTTCACGGCCGGCGGCGAGCCGACGCTGCGGCATTTCGAGAAGGCCTTCGAGCTCTATTCCGGCGACATCCGATTCACGCTCTTCATCGTCGTCACGGCGACGATCCTCACCGCGCTCATCTCGGTCGCCATCGCCGGCGCGCTGACGCTCAGTGAGACGCCTTGGCTGATCGCCTCCTTGCGCTGGCTCTACCGCTGGCCGCTGTTCATCCCGTTCATCGTCGCGGCGCAATGCATGCGCACGTTCCTCGCCAAGAACGGTCTCATGAACAACTCGCTCGTCGCGATCGGCGTGCTCGATCCCACGCAGACGCAGAGCTTCCTCGACTGGCGCGGCATCGTCATCACCTTCGTGTGGAAACAGGTGCCCTTCGTCACCTTGATGCTGGCCGGCGCCATGGCGTCGCTCGACCGCTCGACGGTCGAGGCCGCGCGCAATCTCGGCGCCTCGCGCCTGCGCGTGCTCGTCGAGATCGTGTTGCCGCAGGTCGCGCAGACGTTGCTCGTCGGCCTCGTCCTGTCCTTCGTCACGATGCTGTCGGTATTGTCGGTGCCGATGATGGTGGCGGGCTCGCAGCCGACCATGATGACCGTCGACATGGCCTTCCGCATCAATGCCTATGGCGATTACGCCACCGCCAACGCGCTCGGCGTCATCTCCTACTTCATGACGGCCGTGGTCGCCTGGATCTACCTGCGCCACCAGATCAGGCGGGAGGCGGCATGAGCGAGCGCGCCGCCATCCCCTCCTCCCTGGTGGGGGAGGCTGAGGCGCCCCCGGGTCTTGCCTCCGGCAAGCCCGAGGACAGGCTCCGCGACCAGGTGGGTAGTGCCGGCGCCAGTCTTCGAAGGTTTGCGCGTGCACCCTCTTCTCCAACTCTCTCCCACAAGAGGGGAGAAGGCCGGTTGGCGCTTGTTCGTCCGCTCTTCGCCACACTCGGCAAGGTTGTCTTCCTCGCAGTGTTCGCGTTCCTTTTATTTGGGCCGCTCGCCAACCTCGCCCTATGGTCGGTCGCCGAGCGCTGGTACGCCCCCTTCAAGCTGCCGGTGTCCTACGGCCTGCGCTACTGGGAGGTGGTGTTCCGCCCGACCGGGGACGCCATGGCGTCGCTCATGACGAGCGTGTGGATCGCCCTCGCCACGGTCGCGGTCGCGCTGCTCGTCTCGGTGCCGGCCGGCTACGCGCTGGCGCGGCTGAAGCTGCCGGCGCGTACGCTCATCATGATCGCCTTCCTCTTGCCGCAGGCGTTCCCGTCGGTGGCGATCTACATCAACGTGGCGCGCATCTTTTACCAGTTCGGCCTCGCCGGCACCGTGGCCGGCGTCGTCCTCGTGCATGCGGCGCACGGGCTCGTCTACTCGGTGTGGATCGCCGCCGCGGCTTTCGCGGCGGTCGACCGCGACCTCGAGCTTGCCGCCCGCAACATCGGCGCCTCGCCGCTCCGGACCTTCGCCACCGTGACCCTGCCGCTCGCCGCGCCGGGCCTCATGGCGAGCGCGATCTTCGTCTTCCTCGAATCCCTCGACGAGTTCACCGGCACTTTTTTTGTCGGCGTGCCGCAGGTGACGACCTTGCCGCTCCTTCTTTACAGCGCCAGCATGGGCGGCAATTACCAGATCGCCTCGATCACGGCCCTCATTCTCCTGGTCCCATCGGTCCTGTTCATGCTCGTCATCGAGCGCTTCCTCAGGGCCGACGTGCTGAGCAAAGTCGGCCAGTAGGCGATCGGATTTTAGGTACCGCATCATTTAGTCCGCGAACCGTGTGACAGTTCGCGGAATGATGCCGAGCAAGGAAAGGCCGCAGCGATGGAACAGACGTGGCGATGGTTCGGCCCGGGCGATCCGATCGAGCTCCGGCATATCCGCCAGGCGGGGGCGAGCGGCGTCGTCACGGCGCTCCACCATATCCCCTATGGCGAGGTGTGGAGCGTCGAGGAGATCACGGCGCGCAAGGCCGAGATCGAGGCGGATTCCTCGCTCGGACTCCGCTGGAGCGTCGTCGAAAGCTTGCCCGTGCACGAGGCCATCAAGATCGGCGAAGGCGATCTCGACCGCCTGTTCGACACCTATCGCCAGTCCCTCGTGAATCTCGGCCGCTGCGGGGTCACGACGATCTGCTACAATTTCATGCCGGTCCTCGATTGGACGCGCACCGAGCTCGCGCATCCGCTGCCGGGAGGCGGCACGGCGCTCCGCTTCAACGCGCACGAATTCGCCGCCTTCGACTGCCTGATGCTCGAGCGCCCCGGCGCCGAGGCCGACCATTCGCCGGAGGTGCTGGTGCGGGCGCGGGCCTGGTTCGAACGGGCGTCGGAGGGCGACAAGCGCAAGCTGCACGCCAACATCATGGCGGGGCTGCCCGGCGCGTTCGACCGCTACGATCTCCCCGGTCTCAGAAAAATGCTCGATCGCTATCGCGAGGTGACGCGGGAGCGCCTGCGCGACAACCTCGCCCGCTTCCTGCGCGAGGTCATCCCGACGGCGGAGGAGGCCGGCATCCGCATGGCCATCCATCCCGACGATCCGCCGCGGCCGCTCATGGGGCTGCCGCGCATCGTCTCCAATGAGGACGACATTGCCTTCATCCTCGGCGCCGTCGATGCGCCCGCCAACGGGCTTACCCTGTGCAGCGGCTCGCTCGGCGCGGGGCCCGCCAACGACGTGCCGGCCATCGCCCGGCGCTTCGCACCGCGCATCCATTTCGCGCATCTGCGCAACGTGCGGAAGGAGGCGGACGGCTCCTTCATGGAAGCCGACCACCTCGGCGGCGACACGGACATGGTGGCGTTGGTGGGGGTGCTGCTCGAGGAGCAGAAGCGGCGTCGCGACGCCGGCGATCCGCGCTGGCGCATTCCGCTGCGCCCCGACCACGGCCACGAGCTCCTCGACGACGTCGGCAAG
>DASQLE010000029.1:0-4008 GCA_035630175.1 Beijerinckiaceae bacterium | reverse complement strand
ATGCATGCCGTCGGCGCCGAGCAGCGAGCGCATGCGGTACGAGAAGGTGATCTCCTGGCCCGGCTCGTAGGCCTGCTTCGGCTGCCAATAGGCGACGACGTTGTCGTGCGTCTCGTTGCCGGTCGGGATCTCGACGAGCTTGACGAAGCCCTCGCCCCATTGCCCGGTCGGCTCGACCCAGTAGCCTGGGCGCTGATGGTAATGGGCCTCGAGGTCCTGGTAATTCTCGAACGTGCGGTCGCGCTGCACTAGGCCGAAGCCGCGCGGATTGCTGTCGACGAAGGCCGAGATCCACTTCTTTGCCGGGTTGTGCAAGGGGCGCCAGATCCATTCGCCCGAGCCGGTATGGAGCAGGAGCCCGTCGGAATCGTGCAATTCAGGGCGGAAGTCGTCGGCGCCCCTGCGGTCGTTCTCGCCTTCGTAGAACATGGAGGTGAGCGGCGCGAGCCCGACCGCGGCGATGGAGCGGCGCGGGAATAAGGTGGCCGCCACATCGAGGGTGGTCTCGGCGCCCGGATAGACCTCGAACCGATAAGCCCCGGTGGCCGAGGCGCTGTCGAGCAGCGCGTAGATGACGGCGCGCTCGGCGCCGGCAGAGGCGGCCTCGACCCAGAACTCGCGCAGGAAGGGGAACTCCTCCGTCTCGCCGTCGACTCCGATGGCGAGGGCCCGTGCCGACAGCCCGTAGCGCTGTCCGCGGCTGAGGAAGCGGAAATAGCTCGATCCCAGGAAGGCGATCAACTCGTCGAAGACACGCGGATCGTTGAGAGGGTAATGCAGCCGGAACCCGGCAAAGCCGACATTGATCGGCAAAGGTCGCTCGATCTTGGTGCGGCCGTAATCGAAGAGCTGCGGCTGGTAGGGGACGGGCGTCGGCACCCCGTCGCGGATCACGTTCACGGTTACCGGCCGCTGGAACAGGAAACCGAGATGGAACAGGTGCATGCGGAAGGCCCCGCCGGCGCCGCCGAGCAGCGCCCGGTCTGGCCGGAAGCGGATATCCCGATAGGCGTCGAAATCGAGCTGGGCCAGCGGGGCCGGGAGGGGCGGCACCGCCGCGTCGTAGGGGACGGCGGCGAGGTCCCGCGCTCGGCGCACCACGTCCTCGAAGCGGAATGGGTTGGGGGGCGGAGCCGCGGAACCCTGGCCAAGGGCGGGACCGGCCACTGCCACGGAGGCCAGGCTTTGCAGGAGGCTGCGGCGAGACAACTGAACCATGATCAAACGCTGCGTGAACGGGCGGCCCGAGGGCACAGTTAAGCGAGGCCGTGCCGCACGTCCACGATTCGGCGGCCGAGGTGTCACTTTTGCGCAATCAAGCTGAATATTTGTCGTCCGCCGGGTTCGGTTTTTGCGGGACAGCCCCGGAAGGCTCTTGAGATCGGGGGCGTTTGCCCTTATGTGAGCCCTGCCCAATTTCGCACGTGCCTGTGGCCGCGTGCTGGTCGGTGGGCATCCGGACAAGAGGCCGGACAGCCGCCAGGGACTCGGGTTCGCTCTCGGGGGATGGATATCCCCGAGGCAAGGACCCCGGCGATGAGCCGCGTCCCGAACAACGACCGGCAGCCGGAGGCGAAACCGGCGAACCCCGCTCTCCACGGGGGACGCAGCTTAAAGCAACGACGGATCGGGCTTTTTTGGTCTCAGCCGGTTTCCAAATCCGGCGACTGAAGAGGCTTGTCCATCTTGCCCGGCGTGCGGTTGGGGACCTCCCTTCCAAACAAAGGCAGCTTCTCGGGCGAAGAGCCCATCGCCGCTCGTCGTGTCTCCATCGCACGGCCGGCGCGATGACTCGTCCCCGCTGAGCCGGGCGGCTTGCCGCCTGAACTTTCAACCAGGGCGCCTTGCGCCCGATTGAACCTTTGCTGGGGAGGGCGCCATGACGGAGCGCATCCGCGAATTCCTGAAGAGCCGCCGCGAGGACGGGCCGTGCATGGTGCTCGACCTCGAGGTCGTGCGCGGCAACTACGCCAAGTTCGCCCGGGCGCTGCCCAACACGCGCGTGTTCTACGCCGTCAAGGCCAATCCCGCGCCCGAGATCCTGCGCGCGCTGACGCTGCTCGGCTCCTGCTTCGACGCCGCCTCGGTCGCCGAGATCGAGATGGTGCTCGCCGCCGGCGCCACGGCCGACCGCATCTCCTTCGGCAACACGATCAAGAAGGAGCGCGACGTCGCGCGCGCCCTTGAGCTCGGCGTGCGCCTGTTCGCGGTCGATTGCGAGGCCGAGGTCGAGAAGATCGCGCGCGCCGCCAGGAGCGTCGAGGCCGACGACGCCAAGGTCTTCTGCCGCATCCTGAGCGACTGCGCCGGCGCCGAATGGCCGCTGTCGCGGAAGTTCGGCTGCGCGCCGGAGATGGCCGTCGACGTGCTCGAGCACGCCCATCGCCTCAAGCTCGAGGCCTACGGCGTCTCGTTCCATGTCGGCTCGCAGCAGCGCAACACGGAAGCCTGGGACGTGGCGCTCGGCCATGCCTCTGCGGTCTTCCGCGACTGCGCCGAGCGCGGCATCCACCTGTCGATGGTCAATCTCGGCGGCGGCTTCCCGACGAAGTACCTGAAGAACGTCCCCGCCGTCGAAGCCTACGGCGAGTCGATCTTCCAGGCGCTGTCGAAGCACTTCGGCAACCGCATCCCGGAGACGATCATCGAGCCGGGCCGCGGCATGGTCGGCAATGCGGGCATCATCGAGTCCGAGGTCGTGCTCATCTCGAAGAAGTCCAGGGACGAGGACGAAGCGCGCTGGGTCTATCTCGATATCGGCAAGTTCGGCGGCCTCGCCGAGACGATGGACGAGTCGATCCGCTACCCGATCCGCACGGACCGGGACGAGGACAAGCGCGTGCCTTGCGTGCTCGCCGGCCCGACCTGCGACTCGGCCGACGTGCTCTACGAGAAGGAGCCGTATTGGCTCCCGTTCAGCCTCGAGATCGGCGACAAGGTGCTGATCGAGGGCGCGGGCGCCTACACGACCACCTACGCGGCGGTCGCCTTCAATGGCTTCCCGCCCCTGAAGAGCTACGTCATCTGACTCGCCTCTCCCCTGGAGGGAGAGGCCAAGTCAGCGGAGCTGACCGGGTGAGGGGGGACACGCAACGCCTTCGGAGAGGTCGGCGCTGCCACCCCCACCCGGTCGCCGCTGACGCGGTGACTCGACCTCCCCCATTGAGGGGGAGGGGTTTCCATCCACCGTCCCGAACGGCCTGCGAGGCAGGTGCGAGGGCTGTTTCTTCCCCGACCTGACGCCTGGGAGGGCACGGCCATGATCACCATCCGCGACGAGCGCCCGACTGATATCCCGGCGCGCGAGGCGCTGCTCGACGCCTGCTTCGGCGAGGCGCGGCACGCCAAGACGTCCGAGCGCTTGCGCGAGGGCCGCGAGGCCGCCGACGGGCTGTCGCTCGTCCTCACCATGGACGGTCGTCTCGTCGGGACTGTTCGGCTGTGGCACGTCGGCGTCGGGCCGGACCGGCCGGCGCTGCTGCTCGGTCCGATCGCCGTCGATCCGGCCCTGCAGGGCCTCGGCCTCGGCGCCAAGCTGATGCGGGCCGCGCTCGAGCGCGCCACGGCGCGCGGCCACGGCGCCGTGCTGCTCGTCGGCGATGCGCCCTATTACGCGCGCTTCGGCTTCTCGGCCGCGCTCACGGAGCGGCTGCGGTTGCCCGGCCCGTACGAGCGCGAGCGGTTCCTTGGCGTGGAGCTGGAGGCGGGCGCGCTGGCCGGCGCCCGCGGCCTCATCATCGCCACGGGCGCGATCGAGGAGCCGCCCGACGTCGCGGCGCTCGTCGCCGCCAACGACGTCAGGCCGGCACGAGGGCGCGCCGCATGATCCAAAGCTCTTCCCCAACCGGGGAGGAGCTCGGTTGACCGCCGCCGCAACTCGACTATTCAGACCCGTCTTCGCGAGATCACGATGCGTGTTGGTCGACTCGATCAACACGCATGAACGTGATCGATTCCAAGAAGTTGAGCATGATCTTCGGCATCGTGCTCGAGCCCGTTCCCCCACAC
>DASQLE010000028.1:0-5263 GCA_035630175.1 Beijerinckiaceae bacterium | reverse complement strand
TGCGAGACCTGCGGCAGCGAACTGGATCGCCGTTCCGGTGCGCAGGTCCATGCCGGTGCAGTAGCGCTTCTGATAGAGCGTGCCGACCGTGATCCCGAGGAGAGCGGCTAAGCAGGCCAAGCCGCCGAGCGCGTCGCTCAGCCCTCGACCGAGCTTGTGGGACAGGATCAGGGCGACTCCCGCGAAACCCAGGGCGAGGCCGATCCATTGTCGAGCCGACACTCGTTCCCCGAGCAGGACACCTGCCAGAGCGGCCACCAAGAGCGGCTGCAGGCTGACGATGAGAGCGCTGAGCCCAGCCTCGATCCCGAGGGAGATTCCGACGAAAACCCCTCCGAGATAGACTCCATGCACGAGCAGTCCGGCCAGCGCATAATGGGCGATGTCGGTCGGCCGTCGCGGCCAGGGCGCACGCATGACCAGCGCGATCAGGACGAGCAGTCCCGCCGCCAGGCCATATCGCACGCTTAGGAAGGTGAGCGGACCTGCATGGGGCAGACCCAGCCTCGCTCCTATGAAGCCGGTGCTCCAGAGCAGCACGAAGAGAATCGGGATCCAGATTTGGGCAAGCGGCACGCCGGAACTCAGAGGCACTGTTCGTCTTACGCTGGTTTGAAAGGAATTGTCTGCCGCTCAGGCTCGCTTGCTTCAAGTCGGACCGGCCGAGGCGTCTTCGCCGATTTGCGTTCCGACCGAACCGGTCGGAACGCTTCATCGCCGATGGCGGCGTGCGCTGTCAGCCGGCGCGTCGCCTCGGGGCCGGTCGGGCCTCCTCGACGGGCGCGGCCGGGGCCGTGAAGGTCAGCTTCTGCTTGAGGGATTCGGTCAGGCAGCGCAGCCATTCCTCGGCCGTGCGGGCACGCGTCTCGGCGGCCTCCAGGCGACCTTCCGCTTCTTCCATCCGGTTCTCGGCGGCGCGGGCGCGTTCCTCGGCCGCCTGGGCCCAGGTCTCGGCTTCGGCCATGCGGCGCTGCGCTTCATTCATGCGGTCTTGCGCGATCCTGATGTCCTCGGCCGCCTGCCGCTCGACTTCGCGGGCCTGCGCTTCCGCCGCCTCGAAGCGCTGCTGGGCGGTGCGCAGCCCTTCCATGGCCTTGAAGGCGACCTTCTCGGCGCGCTCCTCGGCCGTCTGGGCGCGCTGCTCCGTGCTGCGCAGGAAGGCGGCCGCCTGATCGATGAGGTCGAGACCCTCGGTCCAGTCCGCATTGGTCGGCTGAGGCTCGTCGCGCGGCGGGACGAACGGCACGACGTTGGACCCGAGCGCGGCGGCGAGGGTGGCGATGTCGATCGGCGGTCGTTGTTGTTGGTATTGCCCCGTGCTCATCCGATCCCCTTAAGGGTGCGTGCCCCGCCCCCAGAGGTGCAAACTTATGGTTAAAACCCGGTTAAGCCCTGGCGTTTGCAGACGGAAATGCGGCGCGGTCGGGCGCAGGCCGCGACAACGGACCGAATCGTGGCGGCTGTGACACCCGCGCCGGGCTTGCCCGCGGCCCGCGATGCGTGAGATCACCGGGCCGCAAGCATGCTGCCGACCATGGCCGACACCCATCCGAGAATCACGGAAGCGCGGCTGCATCGGCAGCTCGAGGCGATTTTCCGGGCCTGGGGTTTCCCGGCCGACCAGGCGGCCGTGTCCGCCGACGTGCTCACCGCGGCCGATCTCCTCGGCATCGACAGCCACGGCATCACCCTGATTCCGCTCTATGACGAACTCGTCCGCTCCGGAACGGTGGCGACCGCGCCGGACATCCGCATCGTCCGCGACTTCGGCGCCACGGCCGTGATCGACGGCGGCGGCGGCTTCGGCCAGGCGCCGTCGCTTCGGGCAATGGACCTCGCCATCGACAAGGCTCGTGCCTTCGGCGTCGGCGCCGTGGCGGTGCGTAACTCCAACCATTTCGGCGCTGCCGGCATCTACGCCTTGCGGGCGGCCGAACGGGGTTTCGTCGGGCTCGCCACCACGGCTGTTTTCAAGGCGTCGATCGTGCCCACGCACGGGCGCGAGGCCCGCTTCGGCACCAACCCGATCGCCTTCGCGGCACCGGCCGGGCGGAACCCGCCGTTTCTGCTCGACATGGCGACAAGCACTGTCGCCCTGGGCAAGTTCAAGCTCTACGCCCGCGACGGCAAGACGATGCCGCCGGGCTGGGCGCTCGACGAGGCCGGCCGCCCGCAGACCGATCCGAACCAGGCGCTCGTCGACCGCCTCATGACGCCGCTCGGCGGCGTGCGCGAGAGCGGCGGCCACAAAGGCTACGGGCTCGCCGCCATGGTCGAGATCCTGTCCACGATCCTCGCCGGCTCCAGCTACGCGCCCCTGCGCGCGGCCGGCGCCGAGCGCAACGATGTCGGTCATTTCCATCTCGCCCTGCACCCGGAAGCGTTCCGCGACAAGGGTGTCTTCGAGAGCGACCTCGACGCGCTGGTCGAGGCGCTGCGCGCGACGCCGCCGGCCGATCCGGCGCAGCCGGTCATGGTCGCCGGCGATCCGGAATACGCGGCGCGCGAGCGTCGCCGGCGCGACGGCGTGCCGGTGCCGCGCAGCCTGCTCGCGCAGGTGCAGGGCATCGCCGAGCGGATCGGAGCAGAGTTCAGCCTCGCCGAGACGGCCGGGTCCGACCCGCCCGTCTCACGATAGCGCGGACGATGCGCGCGCGCCGACCACGCCGCGGGCTAGGGTGGCTCGCCTAAAACCCGGCGTAGGCCAGCGCCATCATCGCGATACCGATAATAACCGTGAAATAAGGAACCATGCTGCCCCCGCCGCGTGGAAGGCCGTAACGAAGCACGGTTTCCCGTCCCGTTGCCGCGGATGCCTTCCTCGAAGCAAAGTTATTCGCGTTATCCACGCGACCCACAGCGAGGGCCCGCCGAGGCGTTCACGACTTGGCAAGGCGGCCGTTCGGTCGCGGGGCTTTCCTTGCGCGGATGGCCCCGTTGCAAATCGGGCCGCTCCGGCTACGCTCGCGCCGACCAAGCGAGGACGACGCATCCTCGCCCAACGGCGTCGGAGGAAAGCCATGGGACCGATCACACCGTGGACATTGGCGCTAGCCCTGCTCGCCGCGTTCGCCGGCGCGGTCGTCGGCGGAGGCGCCGAGGCCGAGACGATGCGGCTGATGACCGGCCCGCAGGGCGGGGTGTGGGTGCCGCTCGGCGGCCAGCTCAAGGACATGTGGGAGAAGGCCGTCCCCGGCCTCTCGGTGCAGTCCATGCCGGGCGCCGGCATCGCCAACGTGCGCGGCATCGAGGAGGGCAAGACCGAGGTCGGCTTCGGCAACTCGATCTCGACCGTCGACGCGCTCACCGGAGCCGCGCCGTTCAACAAGCCGCACAAGAACGTCTGCAACGTGGCGACGCTGTATCCGCAATACTTCCAGGTGCTCGTGCCCGCCGACGCTCCCATCAATTCGATCAAGGACCTCAAGGGAAAGCCGATCACGACGCAGCCGCGCGGCAACACCGCCGAGACCATCACCCAGCATATCCTCAAGGCGCACGGCCTCGCCTACAACGACCTGCGCGTCAGCTTCGTGTCGTACACGGATTCCGTCGAGCAGATGAAGGACGGCCACGCCCAGGCCTTCACGCTCGGCACCACCATCCCGTCCGGCGCCGTCATGGACCTCGCCTCGTCGCGCGACATCAAGCTGCTCGACCTGTCGGACAGCATCGCGGCGATGAAGACGATCAATCCCGGCTACACCCTGGTCACGGTGCCGGCGAACACCTATCCGAAGCAGGCGAAGGACGTGAAGGTGATCGGCTACGCGACGCACATCGTCGCCGCCTGCTCGCTGCCCGCCGATACGGTCTACGCGATGACGAAGGCGATGGCGAACAACGTCGCCTCGATGGCGGCCACCAACAAGGCCATGGAGAAGCTGACGGCGAAGGACATGGCCGAGGATATCGGCGTGCCGTTCCACCCCGGCGCCGCGCGGTTCTACAAGGAAGCCGGCGTCGACGTGAAGGCGATGTGACGCGCCGTCATGGGGGACGCGGGCGCAAGCCCCCGCGCCCGAGCCCGTCGCCGGCGAGCGCGCCGACCGCGCGCAGCGGGCGCCGCAACGCCGTCCCCGGCGATGGGGTCCAGGCGCCGCCGGCGCCGGACGGGCGGAACGAATCTCGAGTGGACGTGAGCGCTCCGGCCCTTCGATCGAGGCTCGATGGCTGGCACGCGCGCGCGGTGGCGCTTGTCGCCGGCGCGGTCGCCGTGTGCATGGCTCTCTACCACATGTGGGTGATCGTCACGGGCACGCCCGAGGCGATCATCTTCCGGGGCACGCATCTCCTGTTCGCGATCGTGCTGACCTTCCTGCTCGTCCGCCGCACGGGCGCAGAGGCGGGACAGCCGCCGTCGCGTCTCGACTACGCGCTCCTCGCGCTCGCGAGCGCCCCGGTCGTCTACCTGTTCTGGAACTACGACTACGTCGTCAACCGCATCTATTACATCGACGACCTGTCGTGGGCCGACATGGCCCTCGCGGTCGTGCTCGTCGTCATGGTGCTGGAGGCGACGCGCCGGCTGATCGGTTGGGCGCTGCCGCTCACGGCACTCGTCTTCCTCGCCTACGGGCTTCTCGTGGCGCGCGTCGAGCCGATGCGGCTCCTCGACCAGCTCTTCATGACCACCGAAGGGATCTTCGGTGCGCCGCTCGGCGTCTCCGCCGCCTATGTCATGATCTTCGTCCTGTTCGGCAGCTTCATGGAGCGCACCGGCACCGGGCAGCTGTTCATGGATTTCGCCCTCAGCCTGACGGGGCACAGCGCCGGCGGGCCCGGCAAGGTGTCGGTCGTGTCGTCGAGCTTGTTCGGCACGATCTCGGGCAGCGCCGTCGCCAACGTCATGGTCGACGGGCCGATCTCGATCCCGCTCATGAAGCGCACCGGCTTCAAGCCGCATTTCGCCGCCGGCGTCGAGGCGGTGGCGTCCACCGGCGGCCAGATCATGCCGCCGATCATGGGCGCCGCCGCCTTCGTCATGGCCGAGTTCCTCGCCGTCTCGTATCTGCAGGTGACGATCTGGGCCCTGATCCCGGCGATCCTCTATTACGTCGCCTGTTTCGGCGCCGTGCATTTCGAGGCCAAGCGCCGCGGCATCCTCGGCGTGCCGCGAAGCGAATTGCCGCGTCTCGGCACGACGCTGCGCGAGCGCGGCCATCTCTTCATCCCCGTCCTCACCATCCTCTTCATCATGTATTCCGGCTACAGCGCGCCGCTCGCCGCCCTCGCCGGCACGCTCGCCTGCTTTCCCGTGGCG
>DASQLE010000027.1:0-2528 GCA_035630175.1 Beijerinckiaceae bacterium | reverse complement strand
CGATCACCTTCCTGGCGATGGGGATCATGGGGCTCGATCTGCACCGCATCACGCTCGGCGCCCTGATCATCGCGCTCGGCCTGCTCGTCGACGACGCCATCATCGCGGTCGAGATGATGGTGGTGAAGATGGAGCAGGGCTGGGACCGTGTCCGGGCCGCGGCCTTCGCCTGGACGTCGACGGCGTTCCCGATGCTGACCGGGACGCTCGTGACCGCGGCGGGATTCCTGCCGGTCGGGTTCGCCGATTCGGCCGTCGGCGAATATGCCGGCGGCATCTTCTGGGTGGTGGCGATCGCCCTCATCGCGTCCTGGTTCGTCGCCGTCATCTTCACCCCCTATCTCGGCGTCAAGCTGCTGCCGGCCAGCCTCTCCAAGCACGCCCAGGCCGACCCGCACGCGATCTACGAGACCCGTCTCTATCAGGCGCTTCGCCGCGTCGTGGCGTTCTGCGTGCGCCGGCGCTTCGCGACCGTGCTTGCGACAATCGTCATCTTCGCCGCGTCCGTTGTCGCCTTCGGGCGCGTGCAGCAGCAGTTCTTCCCCTTGTCGGAACGTCCGGAGCTGTTCTTCCAGCTGCGCCTGCCTGAGGGCACCGCCATCGGCGTGACGAGCGAGAGCGCCGCTGAGGCGGAGCGGCTGCTCATCGGCGATCCCGACATCGCCACCTACACCACCTATATCGGGCGCGGCTCGCCGCGCTTCTGGCTCGGCCTCAACCCGCAGCTACCGAACGAGGCATTCGCCGAGATCGTCATCGCGGCCAAGGGGGTCGAGGCGCGCGAGCGGGTCAAGGCGAGGCTCGAGAAGGCAATCGACGGAGGAGCCCTAGCCGAGGCGCGTGTGCGCGTCGACCGCTTCAACTTCGGCCCTCCCGTCGGCTTCCCGGTGCAGTTCCGAGTGATCGGGCCCGATCCCCAGACGGTGCGCGACATCGCCTACCGCGTCCGCGACATCGTGCGGAGCAACCGCAACGTCGTCGATCCCCATCTCGACTGGAACGAGATGACGCCGACGGTCCGGCTCGTCATGGATCAGGAGCGTGCCCGCGCGCTCGGCCTGACGCCGCAGGACGTCTCGCAGACGCTGGAGACTCTGCTGTCGGGCGTGAACGTGACGATCGTCCGGGACCGCACCGAGCAGGTCGCGGTGGTGGCCCGCGCGGTCGCCGCCGAGCGGCTCGACCTCGGCCGCGTCGGCGACCTCACAATCGTGTCGCGCAACGGAACGCCCGTGCCGCTCGCGCAGGTGGCGCGCCTCGAATATGCGCATGAGGAGCCGATCCTGTGGCGGCGCAACCGCGACATGACGATCACCGTGCGGGCGGACGTCGTCGACGGGGTGCAGCCGCCGGAGGTGACGGGCCAGATCTGGCCGAACCTTCAGGCCGTGCGCAACAGCCTCGAGCCGGCCTACCGGCTCGAGATCGGCGGCGCCGTCGAGGAATCGGAGAAGGGCAACGCATCGATCTTCGCGCTCTTCCCGCTCATGGTCATCGGCATGCTGACCATCCTGATGATTCAACTGCAGAGCTTCTCGCGCCTGATCCTCGTGTTCCTGACCGCCCCGCTCGGGCTGATCGGCGCCTCGCTGGCGCTCAATCTGTCGAACCGGCCGTTCGGGTTCGTGGCCCTCCTCGGCCTCATCGCCCTCGCCGGCATGATCATGCGCAACGCCGTCATCCTGGTCGATCAGATCGAGACGGACGTGGAGCACGGGCTGACGCGGCGGGAAGCGATCGTCGAGGCGACCGTGCGCCGCGCCCGGCCGGTGGTGCTGACGGCCCTGGCGGCGATCCTCGCCATGATCCCGCTGTCCTCGTCGGCGTTCTGGGGACCGATGGCCTTCACCATCATGGGTGGGTTGTTCGTCGCCACCTTCCTGACGCTGCTCTTCCTGCCGGCGCTCTATGCCCTGTGGTTCAGGAAGCGGCTCGACGAATATGGCGGCGGCGACGAGGTGGAGCGGGAGCGGCCGCATGCGGTGGCCCCCGCCAGGCCCCTCGCCATGGCGGCCGAATAGGCCCGAGGCGCCTCGACGGCGCTTGCTTGAATGACCAAGACGATTGGAGGATGATAGTACGAGGATGAGCACCATCGCCCTGCAGCCAGCGCCTGTCGAGACCCGGCGGAGGATCGTCGAGACTGCCGAGCGGCTGTTCCGCGAGATCGGCTATCAGAAGACGACGGTGGCGGACATCGCCAAGTCCCTGCGCATGAGCCCAGCCAACGTGTATCGCTTCTTCGATTCCAAGAAGGCGATCAACGAGGCGGTGGCGGAGCGCCTCATGGGCGAGGTCGAGGCCGCTCTCGAAGCCATCGCCGACCGCCGCGTTCCGGCGGGCGAGCGCTTGCGCGCGCTCGCCGAGTGCCTGCATCACATGAATGCGGAGCGCTACACGGCCAACCTGCGCATGCACGAGATGGTCGAAGTGGCGTTGACGGAAAGCTGGAACGTCATCCACGGCCATATCGAGCGGGTCAGCGCCATCTACCGCCGCGTCGTCGCCGACGGGGTCGCATCGGGCGA
>DASQLE010000026.1:0-3442 GCA_035630175.1 Beijerinckiaceae bacterium | reverse complement strand
TGCGCTGGGAAGGTCGGGAGCTTCCGTCGTCAGGCGCCGCCGCTTCGCGCCAGCACGCGCTCGGCGCGGGCGAGATGCGGGCGGTCGAGCATCTCGCCGTCGAGGCCGACGACGCCGACGCCGGGATGGGCGGCAAAGGCCGCGACCACGGCCTGCGCTGCAGCGATCATCGCCGCGGACGGCGTGAAGGCCTCGTTGATGACCGGCACCTGCGCCGGGTGGATGGCCATCTTGGCGACAAACCCGTCGCGGCGGCCGGCCGCGCATTCGGCGGCGAGGCCCGCCTCGTTGCGGAAGTTGGTGTAGACCGCGTCGATGGCGTCGATTCCGGCCGCGGCGGCCCCGAACAGGGTCAGGCTGCGCGCCAGCCGGTAGGGGTCCGTGTAGGTGCCGTCCTCGAGCCGGTTCGTCTGCGCGCCGACCTCCGCCGACAGGTCCTCGCCGCCCCAGGAGATTCCTGTCAGCCGATGGCTGGCTCCCGGCAGGGTGCCGAGAGCGAACACGCCGCGCGCCGTCTCGGTGGCGAGGGCGACGATCGTCGTGCTGCCGTCCACAAGCGCGAACTCGGCCTCGCGCACCGCCAGCTTGGCCCCGAGATGCTGCACGTCGACGCCGCCGGCGGCCTTCGGCAGAACGATGCCGTCCGGTCCGGCGGCCATGACGCCGTCGAGATCGTCGTCGGCGAGGCCGGTGGCGAGCCCGTTGATGCGCACGAACAGGCGCGGGCGTCCCGTGGCGCGGCCGGCGGCGCGCAGGAAGTCGGCGGTGACGCGCCGCGCATTCGCCTTGCCGTCGGAGGCGACCGAATCCTCAAGGTCGGCGATGATCGCATCAGTGCCGACGCTCATGGCCTTGTCGAGCTTTCGGGCGCTGTCGCCGGGAGCGAACAGGAAGGAGCGCAGCATCACACGCGCTCGCGCTTCAGCATGAAGGCCTGCCGGCGGCATTCGGCGACGAGCGTGCCGTCCTGATTGTAGGCGCGGTGGATGAACTCGACGATGCCGGCATCCGGCCGCGACCCGGATTCGCGCTTGGCCGCGATCTCCGTCGTCACGCTGACCGTGTCGCCCTCGAACAGCGGGGCGGGAAAGCGCACCTCGCTCATGCCGAGATTGGCGATGGTGGTGCCGACGGTGGTGTCGTTGACCGAGATGCCGATCATCAGCCCGAGCGTGAACAGCGAGTTCATGAGCGGGCGTCCCCATTCCGTCTCGTTGGCGCAGAAATGCGCATCGATGTGCAGAGGCTGCGGGTTGAGGGTCATGTTGGAGAACAGCATGTTGTCCATCTGCGTCACCGTGCGCGTGAGCCGGTGCGCGATGAGAACGCCGATCGTGAAGTCCTCGAAATAGAGCCCGCCGCGCGGATGCGGCGCTCGGGCTGCGCTCTGGTTCATGGCGGGACCTCTGGCGGGACCTCTGACGGCGGCCGGCGGGACGATACCGTTTGTTTACCATAATCGCCGCAGTCTCAAGCCGCTCGGCGCCGCCGCCGGCCGCTCCCCGGTTCGAAGCGAGATGTTCCTTTTCACCACGCCCAACGCCCCGGTCAAAGACGCGGCGCCCGCGAGCCCCGTGGTGGATGCCATCCGCCAGGGCGCCGAGCGCACCGGAACGGGCTTCGATTACCTCCTGGCGACGGCGCAGCGCGAATCGGCGCTCGATCCGGGCGCCCGCGCCCGCTCGTCCTCGGCGAGCGGTCTCTTCCAATTCATCGAGCAGACCTGGCTCGGGCTCGTCAAATCCGACGGGCCGCGTCTCGGGCTCGCCCAGCAGGCAAACGCGATCCAGACGCGGTCCGACGGCACGCATGTGGTCAGCGATCCGTCCGCCCGGCAAGCCATTCTCAACCTGCGCGAGGATCCGAAGGTCGCCTCCGTGATGGCCGGCGTGTTCACGCAGCGCAATCGCGAGACGCTCAGTCATGAGCTCGGCCGCGAGCCCTCGGGCGGCGATCTCTATGCGGCGCATTTCCTCGGCGCGCGCGGCGCCGCGCAATTGATCGAGACGGCGCAGCAATCGCCGAGCCGGCCGGCGGCGCGCGACTTTCCCGACGCCGCGGCCGCGAATCGCAGCATCTTCTTCGACGGCCATGGGCGCGCACGCGGCGCCGCCGAGGTCCACAAGCTCCTGTCCGCGGGCCACGCCGGAACCGCAGCCGTGACGGCGGCTCCCGCTTTCGCGCCCGACCGGCCGCTCGCCTTCGCCACCCAGGACGGGCCGGCCTTCCACGGCCTTTTCCAGACCGACACCCGTCGCGGACCGATCTCGGACGCGGTCGCGAAGCTATGGCGCGGCGGCGAGCGCGATCCCGGCGCGGTGCGCACCGCGGCGCTCGGCTTCTTCCCGAAAACCACGTCGGACGCGGCGCCCGCCGGCGCCGTTCCGCCGATCGCCGAGGTCGCCAAACCCGTTTCGGTCGATCTTCCGCTTCCGTCTCTGACGCCGTCCGCGAGCGACGTCCAGGCGGCCAAGAAAGGCGGCAGCCGCGCCCGCGAGCCGCTCGATCTCGGCTCGTTCATGCGCTGGCGGCGGCGATGATCGTGCGACAGTTGTTGGCGTGGGCGCGCAGCGCTCCGCCCGATCATCGGGCCGAGGCGGCGGCCGGTCTCGCGGGAGCCTATCTCGGCGGCGAGCTCTCGTCCGCCGAGCGGCGCGACGCGGAGACGGCGCTCATGGCGATGCTCGACGATCCGTCGCCGGCAGTGCGTCGCACCCTGGCAGAGGCGCTCGCCGACTCGCCCGATGCGCCGCGCCCCGTGATCATCGCCCTTGCCAACGATGGGGGCGCGGTCGCCGAAGCCGTCCTCGCCCGTTCGCCGGTCCTGGTGGACGCCGACCTGATCGATTGCGCCGCCCTCGGCGACGAGCCGGTGCAGACGGCCATCGCCCGCCGGCCTTACGTTTCCGTCGCCACCGCCGGCGCCCTTGCCGAGATCGCCGGCGCCGGCGCCTTGGCGGCGCTCGCCGCCAATCCCGGCGCGGAGATCACCGGGCGCAGCTTGTCGCGCATGGTCGAGCGGCACGGCGCCGATCCCCGCCTCCGGCCGGCCCTGCTGCGCCGCCCGCACCTGCCGCTCGACCTTCGTCACACGCTGATGGTCGGCGACCCGGGCGGCTGTCCGGCCCGGCCTGGCTCCGGCCGGGCCGAGCGCGCCGTCGGCGACCTACGCGACCGGGCCACCCTCGCGCTCGCCGCGGCCGCCGCGCCGGCGGAGGTCGAGCGGCTCGTCGCGCATCTGCGCCGCACCGGCCAGCTCACGCCGGCCCTGCTCCTGCGGGCGCTCCTGTCGCGCAGCACGGTTTTCGTCGAAGCCGCCTTTGCCGAGCTGGCCGAGTTGCCCCCTGGCCGAGCCGCAGGGCTTCTGCACGACCGCCGCGGGGCTGCGCTTCCGTCCCTCCTCGACCGAGCCGGGCTGCCGAAGCCTTTCAGGCCTGCCTTC
>DASQLE010000025.1:0-3246 GCA_035630175.1 Beijerinckiaceae bacterium | reverse complement strand
CCAGACAGCGCAGATCGCCGACCGCGCCGGCCTCGACTTCATCGTCGTCGGCGATTCCGTCGGCGTGAACCTCTGGGGTCACGCCAACCCGCTCGAGGTGACGCTCGACGAGATCCTGATCTGCTGCAAGGCGGTGCGCCGTGGCACGCGCCGGGCGCTGGTCATCTGCGACATCCCCTTCGGCCCCTTGCAGAAGGGCGTGCCCTATGCCCTCAAGGCCGCCGTCCGGCTGGTCAAGGAAGGCGGCGCCGACATGGTCAAGCTCGACGCCGCGGCGGAATTCCCGGAGGCGGTGACCGCCCTCACCCGCGCCGGCATTCCAGTCTTCGCCCAGTTCGGTCTCACGCCGCAGACGGCCTTCAAATACGGCGTGCCCTATAGCGCCCAGAACGCCCCCGGCGCCGAGGCGACCGAGGCGATGGCCGCCAAGCTGGTCGACGAGGCGAAGCGTCTGGAAGGGGCCGGCGCGGCCATGCTCGACTTCACCAATTCCGGCCCAGTTGCCGGCCCGGCCGTCGTCAAGGCCGTGGCGATCCCGGTGATCGGCGGCTTCGGCGGCGGGCCGTGGCTCGACGGGCGCGTGCGCCTGGCCCAGACCGCCCTCGGCTCCTCGGCCAAGTGGCTCGATTCCCACGCCGACACTTACGTCAACACCGCAAAACTCAGCCACAACGCCTTCAAGATGCTCGTCGACGACGTGCGCGCCGGCCGCCAGATCAAGGGCTGAGGCCGTGGCGAGCGCGGTCATCGACGGCATCCCCACGCGCTACGAGGTCATGGGCGCGGGACCGCCGCTCCTCCTCTACGCGCCCGGCGGCTTCGACGCGACGGTCGAGAAATGGACGACGCAGGGCGTCTACGCCAAGCTGCGGTTCCTCGATCATCTCCCGAAACACTACACGTGCATCGCCTTCGACCGCCGCGAATGCGGCCGCTCGGGCGGCCGCGTCGAGCGCGTCACCTGGTCCGATTACGTGGCGCAGGGCCGGGGCCTGCTCGATCGCCTCGGCTTCGACAAGGCGCACCTGATGGGCGGCTGCATGGGCTGCTCGCCGGTCATCGCTTTCGCCGTCGCTCATCCGGAACGCGTGATGAGCACCGTCCTGTTCTGGCCGACGGGCGGCCCGCGCTATCGGATTTCAAGTCATCAGCGCTTCACCGAGCACCTCGCCTACGTGAGCGCGAGCGGCCTCGATGCGGTGGTGGCGCTGGCGCGCGAGGGAAAGAAATCGTTCGGCGGCGACCCGCGCGGCGGCCCATGGGCATCCGTGCTCCAGCACGACGACGCCTTTGCGGCGGCTTTCGCGAAACAGGACGTCGAGCGCTACAAGCTCGTCGTCGCCGGCATGGCGCGCACGCTGATCGACCGCGACACCGCTTGCGGCGCCGAGCCCGAAGACCTGATGGGCCTCGACATCCCCGCCTTCATCATTCCCGGCCACGACGCTTTTCACGGCACCTCGGCGGCGCGTTACCTGGAGGAGTGCCTGCCGCGATTGGAGTATTGGGACGTGCCGGTGGCCGAGCAGACGGAGCACAATGTGCCGTGGCGGGTGTTGGAGTTCTTGGCGAAGGCCGCCGCCGAGACGCGATAATTTCGAGTCGCGTTCGATCCACGCTCTTCCAGCTACGCTAACACGCGCATGCATGTCGACATCCTTTCGGTCCGGATCATAGCGCGCGGCGATCATGAAAGCTCCCGACCAGCATGCGCGTTCAGCAGCACGGGCACCCGAAGATCTCGTCTTCGATCAGGCGGTCCCTCATCCAGCGCGGCGGCAGGTCGTCCTCGACCACCTCGGCCGCCGGCTTGAACACTCTGAAATGGTGGCGCCGGTCGTCCTCCGTCCAGAAAGCGACGACGGTGTCAACCGGTGGGCAGCCAGGCACCGCGCATGCGATTTCCGTGACCAGGATCGTCACATCCTCAGCCAACCCGAAGCGCTCGCGCGTCCAATCCTTGACCCGGCGCAGAGCCTGCCGGTGCTCCGGGCTTTTGTTGACGAGCGTCAGCATCTTCGCAGGCTACTATAATCCCTCTCGGTGAGGGAGGCTAAGCCCCTTTCCCGGATGCCTGCAACGGAGCGTAGCGCAGTGGAAGGCAGTCCCGGACCCAGCCGACGACTCGCAAAGCCCAATATGGTTTCCGATGCAACCGCGCGCTTA
The DNA here is from genome assembly GCA_035630175.1 of Beijerinckiaceae bacterium. Classification (GTDB taxonomy): domain Bacteria; phylum Pseudomonadota; class Alphaproteobacteria; order Rhizobiales; family Beijerinckiaceae; genus JAJKJG01. The sequence goes on along the minus strand of DASQLE010000025.1, from coordinate 1,080 downwards.
CGTCTACATCCTGGCGAGCCGCCGCAACGGCACTCTCTCTGTCGAACCCGGATTGGCGCGACTTATGGCGGACTCAACAGTTGAGCCGCTTCGCAGGTCGCAAGGCTGCGTCCGGGATCGCCTTCCGCTTCGCTTCAGGCGTCCGGGAAAGGTGCTTATAAGAACGCGCTTGACCCACCGGGGACCGGTCCTACAAGGGCTGACGAGGCCGAAGGCCCATAGGAGTTCATGACGTGGCTGAACAGGTATTAGCAGCCGTGCGCACGGCCCCGAGCACGACCGAGATCCAGGAATTCCCGATGCCGGACATCGCGGAGGACGCTGCGCTCATGAAGATGGAGGTCGCCGGCATCTGCGGCACCGACGTCAAGCTCTACAAGACGCCGCCGACCAAGGATCCCGTCATCATGGGGCACGAGAATATCGGTGTCATCGCCAAGGCCGGGCGCGAGTTCACGCGCCGCAAAGGCTTCAAGGAGGGCGACCTCGTCTTCGTCGAGCACTATGTCATGTGCGGCAAATGCGAGTGGTGCCATCAAGGCCAATACCGCCATTGCGAGAACACCGACTGGCGCTACAACCCGGACGGCATCCGCTACGGCTATACCTCGGCCAAGAAGCCACCGCATCTGTGGGGCGGCTTCGCCCAATATGTCTATCTGCCGTGGAACGCAGTCGTGCACCACGTGCCGAAAGGCGTCTCGCCGGAACTGGCCGGGCTCGTGACGCCGATGGCCAACGGCGTCGAGTGGTCGCTGTTCGACGGCGGCGTCGGTTACAATTCGACCGTGCTCATCCAGGGGCCGGGCCAGCAGGGACTGTCGCAGACGGTGATCTGCAAGCAGGCCGGCGCTTCGCTCATCATCGTCACCGGCACATCCAAGGACAAGGCGCGCATGGAGGTGGCGAAAAAGCTCGGCGCCGACCACGTGATCAACGTCAGCGAGGAGGATCCGCTCGCCCGGATCATGGAGATCACCGGCGGCCGAGGCGTCGACGTGTCGCTCGACTGCACGGCCGGCGCCGGCACCATCCCGATCCTGCTCGGCGTCGAAGCGCTCAAGCGCAAAGGCGGCACCA
>DASQLE010000024.1:0-2112 GCA_035630175.1 Beijerinckiaceae bacterium | reverse complement strand
TCCGTGCATCGATCAAGTGGCAGCCGCCGCCTTCGACGACCGCCGCGCCGCGCTCGAACGCGTCGCGCAGCTCCTCGGCTGAGCGAACCGGTCCCTCTCCCGTGAAACCTTGCGCTTTCGCGATCGCCACGAGGTCCACATCCGGATCGGAGAGCCGCTGGCCGATCCATTTGTTCTCGACGGGCCGGCCACGCTGCTTCGCCATCCGCTCCTGGTGGACCTCGTCGTTGTAGTACGAGCGGTTGTTGGCGACGACCAGCAGCAGCGGGATGCGCATGTTGGCGGCCGTCCAAAGGGCGTTGACGCCCATCAGGAAGTCACCGTCGCCGATCACGCCGACCACGAGCCGCGCGCTGCCGCGCAGCGCCAGAGCAGCCCCGATCGCATGTCCGGGGCCGGTGCCGACGGCGCCGCCGCCGTCCTTGCCGAGAAAGTCGAGCGGCGAACGAAAGCGGCAAGCCCGCTGCGGCCAGCCGAACGACACGCGGGCGAAGGTGATTGGACGAGTCTCGGCAAATGCGGCGATCACATCGGCCATCTGCGCCGCGCCGAAGCGCGCGGTCGGCGCCGTCGGCGGAGCCGCGGTCCAGTGATCGAATTTGTCGGGCACACGCAGGGCCCGCCGCGGGTCTTCCTCAAGCGCGTCGAGAAGCTGCGCGACGAAGCGGTCCGGATGGGCGAGCACCGGACGGTCCACGGCCGGCAGCGCCTGGTGGTCCATGCTCCAGCCGTTCGCCACGTAGCGGTCGAGGGAGCAATGGATCACCTCCGCGCCGGTCGGCGCCTGCGTCTGCGAAGCGCCGAGCCGCGCGCTCAGGAAGCCGGCGAGATCGTGCCAATCGAGGCTGACGATCAGGTCGACCTCCCGGAGAAGGCGCGATTCATCGTCGCTCGGACGTTCGCCGACCGGCGGCAGGACATGGGCCGGGTGCTCTGTCGGGAAGCCGGCGGCATTGTGGGTCGTCGTCAGCACGAGCGCACCCGCAGCCTCGGCCAAGCGCACGCGCGCGTCCCATTCGGCTTGGCCGCGCGCCCCGCGCCCGACGAGGATGAGCGGACAGCGCGCCGAGCGCAGGGCGTCGCGCGTTGCATGGACGTCCGACTGCGATGCTTCGGGCGCCGAACCCGCGCGATAGCGGTCGACCGGCGGGATGCGCACCTCGCGGTCGAGCGCGCTTTCCTGCATCTCCGCATCGAGGCAAACGTAGACCGGCCCATAGGGGCTCGTGCGCGCGATCTGGTCCGCGCGCAGCACCGCTTCAACCGCCGCCTCCGCGGAAGCCGGCTGATCGTCCCATTTGATATAGGGGCGGATGATCGAGGCCTGATCCTGGGAGGTATGGACCCAGTCGATCCACGGGCGTCGCTTGTGGGCGTCGACCGGCCCCGTCGCGCCGATCATCAGCATGGGGCGGCGGTCGCACCAGGCGTTGAAGATCGCCATGGTCGCATGCATCAGGCCGACATTGGAGTGCAGCGCCACGGCCATCGGCTCGTCGGCGACGCGCGAGTAGCCGTCCGCGATGGAGACCGCGTGCTCCTCGTGCAGGCAGACGACCATCTGCGGATTCGCGTTGCCGAGGTGGTTCACGAGGCTGTCGTGCAGGCCGCGAAAGCTCGCCCCCGGGACAAGGGAGATGTAGCGGTAGCCGAGCGCCCGGATGGTCTGCGCGACGACGTCGCTCCCCCACAACTTATTCGAGACCGCTTCTGTCGGCGGCATAGATTCGGTCATGACGAACTCCGATTGATCGAGGCAATAGTGGCTCTTGGGGTGTCTGCGGAGGCGGATAGGACAGCTATTCCACGAACGCCACCTCGCGGCCCTCGCGGATTTTCGGCAGGATGGCGACCGCCAGCATGATGACGGCTACCATCAGCAGGAACGCGCTGATCGGCCGTTCGATGAAGGTCATCGGCTTGCCGCCCGAGATGATGAGCGCTTGGCGCAGGCTCTCCTCCATCATCTTGCCGAGGACGAAGCCGAGCGTCAGGGGAGCGGGCTCGAAGTCGAACTTGACCAGCGTGTAGCCGAGGAGCGCCAGCACGGTGAGGACGACGATGTCCATGACCTCGCGGTTGAGCGAGTAGACGCCGATGCAGCAGAACAGC
>DASQLE010000023.1:0-3159 GCA_035630175.1 Beijerinckiaceae bacterium | reverse complement strand
GCGGCACGCCTGTTACAGAGGCCGAGAAGGACGCGCGCGCGCTTTCCGATGCGTTGGTCGCCGAACTGCGCGCGGCCGACACGGTGGTCATCGGCGCGCCCATGTACAATTTCAGCGTGCCGACGGGCTTGCGCGCCTGGTTCGACCACGTGCTGCGCGCCGGCGAGACCTTCCGCTACACCGAAGCAGGGCCCAAGGGCCTGCTCGAGGGCAAGCGGGTGATCGTGGTCGAGAGCCGCGGCGGCCTCTACAGCGAGGGCCCGGCGCAGGCGGCCGACTTCCAGGAGCCCTATCTGCGCCACCTTCTCGCCTTCATCGGCCTGACCGACGTGACCTTCGTGCGCGCCGAGCGGATCGGCTTCGGCTCCGAGGCGCGGGCGGAGGCGATCGCCGCCGCGACGGGCGCGCTTCGGCGGCTGGCGACCGAGGAGCTGAGCCGCGCGGCCTGAGCGGGATCGGCGTTCGCTCGCCGAGGGCGGGTGCGTCGTGGTCGATGCAAAGCAGAGAGCCAGCGTCGAGGGGGTCTATGCCATCGGAGACGTCATAGAGGGGCTCGATCAGATCACCGTCGCGATGGCGCAAGGCGCCGTCGCCGCGACGGCGATCCACAACGATCTGCCCGGTACGACGCCTGGATGATCTGGATAGCGGAAGCTGGAAACGATTTCGAAGAAAAAGCGCCCGCTCGGTCGCGCCGGCGCTTTCGTTGCGCCTGCCGGATTCGCATAATAGACCCTTATGAGGCAGGGCTGCAGGGCAGCCCCTGCCCTGCCGCGGCGAACACGTTGATCTAGAGCGTCTTCCTTCCAATCTGAGTCGCTGGGGGATTCCCAAGTCGGCTCGGGTCTGATTCTCTGTTTTCTCGGCAGGGATCAGGGCGACGATATGGGCAAACCACTTTCAATGGATTTGAGGACGCGGGCGCTTGCGGCCGTCGATGGCGGCATGAGCCGTCGCGCGGCGGCGGGACGCTTCGGCGTCTCGGTGTCCTCGGTGATCCGCTGGGATGCGGCGCGGCGCGGGACGGGGAGCTTCGCACCGAGGCCGCAAGGCGGCGACATGCGGTCGCGCCGGATCGAAGCGCAGAAGGCCGTGGTCATGTCGGCGCTCGACGAGGAGCGCGACCAGAGCCTCGCGGAACTCCGGGCCCGCCTGGCCGAGCGCGGCGTCGCGGCGTCGATCTCCGCGCTCTCACGCTTCTTCCGACGCCATGACCTGACGCGCAAAAAAAGACAGCTCACGCGGTCGAGCAGGATCGGCCCGACATCCTGAAGCGGCGCCGCGACTGGTTCGAGAGCCAGCCTGACTTCGAGCCGGAACGTCTGGTCTTCATCGACGAGACCTGGACGGCGACGAACATGGCCCGCTCGCACGGACGCTGCGCCCGAGGCGAACGGCTGCGCATGGCGGTTCCGCACGGCCATCGGAAGACGACGACCCTCGTCGCCGGCCTCCGCCTCGACGGCATGGTCGCGCCCATGGTGCTCGATGGTCCGATCAACGGGGACTGGTTCGAGGCCTATGTCGGACAGGTCTTGCTCCCGACCCTTCGGCCCGGCGACGTGGTCGTCATGGACAACCTCTCCAGCCACAAGCGCGCCTCGGTCAGGGCGATGATCGAGGCGAAGGGAGCGAGACTGAAGTTCCTCCCGCCCTACAGCCCGGACTTCAACCCCATCGAGATGGCCTTCTCGAAACTCAAGGCGATGCTGCGAAAGGCTGCCGAGCGCACCGTCGATGGCCTATGGGCCGCCATCGGCCGCATCGTCGACGTCTTTACGCCACAGGAATGCGCAAACTACTTCGCAGCAGCCGGATACGATGCAGATTGATCGGAAAACGCTTGTCTTATGACATCCGCACCAAAAAGGGGAAAATGGACCGCTGGGGAAGGGCTGCAGCCCTTCCCCAGCGGCGAGGGACGGATCGCGATATCGCGGGAGGTCTGACGCTCCGAGCTAGAGTTTGATCGCCCTCGTCTTTTCCTTCGGCCTGGACGGATACCCGGGGGAGAGCCCCGAATGACAAGCAAAGGCGCGGAAAAGATGACCCGACATACCATCGGCGTGGATATCTCGAAAGACGCTCTCGACGTTCATCGTCTCGTCGATGGCGCGAGCCGCCGGTTCGCAAATGACAGGTCCGGCTTTCGGGCGCTGATCGCCTGGATCGGCGCCGACGCGACCCGGGTCGTGTTCGAGCCCACCGGTCCTTATCATCGCGCCTTCGAGCGCGCCTTGGCCAAGGGCGGCCTGCCGCTCGTAAAGGTCAACCCGCGTCAGGCGCGGCGGTTCGCCGAGGCGACCGGCAAGCTCGCCAAGACCGATCGGCTGGATGCGGCGATGCTCGCCCGCATGGGCGCGGTTCTCGAACTCGAAGTCCAGCCGGCCCGCCGCGAAGTCTTTGATGGATTGAAGGATCTTCAGATGGCCCGCGAGGCGCTGGTCAAGGATCGCACCGCCGCCAGGAACCGCGCCAAGACCTTGGCTTTGCCGCTCCTCAAGCGTCAGAACGCCGAGCGCCTGAAGCAGATCGGGCGGCAGATGACCGCCGTCGAAGTCGCCATCCTCGCGATCATCCGGGCCGATCCGAGCCTCGCTCGCCGCTTCGAAATCCTCGTCAGCATCCCGGGCCTGTCCAGGATCACCGCCTTCGCCCTCATTGTCGACATGCCCGAGCTGGGAGAGCTCGACGCAGGCGAGGCCGCAGCGCTCGCCGGCCTCGCTCCCGTCGTCCGCCAATCCGGGCGCTGGACCGGCCGCGCCTTCATTCGCGGCGGGCGGGCCAACGTCCGCCGCGCTCTCTACATGCCGGCCCTGGTCGCCGCACGCTTCAACGACGACCTCAAGGCCGTCTATGACCGTCTCCGCGCCTCCGGAAAGCCGGCCAAGGTCGCCCTCGTCGCCACGATGCGAAAACTGCTCGTCCTCGCAAACGCCCTTCTCAGAAAAGGCGTGACTTGGACTCCGAAACTGGCTTGATCAAGACGGATACTCTGCGATCCAACGCGCTTCGGCGACGCGCGTCGGAAGGGCGCGCCGCCGCGCCGCCGCTAATCAGCCGGAGGACGCCGCGGGGCTCGCTCTCGATCCGACCGAGCGGGCCGGACCGCTGCCTATCGCTGTCAATCATTGTTGATGGGTCCACCTACGAAGCTTT
>DASQLE010000022.1:0-7605 GCA_035630175.1 Beijerinckiaceae bacterium | reverse complement strand
GCGCGGACGGCGCCCTGCCCGGCGCCGTCGCGCATCGCGAGTTCCTTGGCTCGGCCGTGCGCTATGGCGTGCGCATCGGCGCCGCCGAGATCGCTGTCGACGCGCCGTTCCACGCCGGCGACCGGCTCTACGAGATCGGCGCTCCCGTCTCCGTCGCCCTCGCGCCCGGCGCCATCCTGTGGCTCACCGCATGAGCTTCACGCTTTGGCGAGCATCCAGGCATGGGCCGGGTCGTTCCAGAAGCGCCAGGTCCGTTTCGGCCCGGCCATGACGTTGAGATAGTAGAGCGCGTAGCCGTGCGGCGCGCCGACCGGATGGTAGCCGCGCGGCACCAGCACCACGTCGCGGTCCTCCACGGCGAGCGTCTCGTCAAGGGAGCGGTCGTCCGTGTAGACACGCTGCACGGCGTAACCCTGCGGCGGATCGAGACGGTGGTAGTAGGTCTCCTCGAGCAGCGATTCCTCCGGCAGCGCGTCGCGGTCGTGCTTGTGCGGCGGATAGCTCGACCAGTTGCCGGGCGGCGTCACGACCTCGACGACGAGCAGGCTGTGCGCCGGCTCGCCTTCGGGCAGGATGTTGGCGACGTGGCGCGTATTGGCGCCGGTGCCGCGCGTCTCCTGTCCGACCGCATCCGGTGCGATCAGGCGCGCCCGGTGCGAGCCGCCGCCGGGCGCCGAGCAGACCCCCAGCTCGACCTCGCCGATTGCCGTCACGCGCCAGGATGCGCCGGCAGGGGCATAGACGGACCAGGGTGGACCCGCAAAGGGCGAGAGGCGCCCGCCGATGGCGCCGAAATCCTCACCTCCGGCTCGCACCTCGGCCCGGCCTTCGATCAGGACGAGACAGACTTCCCGATCGCCGCCCTCCCCCGACACGCTCTCGCCGGGACGCAGCCGGTGAACGTCGAAGCCGACATAGGTCCAGCCGGCACGCTGCGGCGTGACGTGGTGGATGCGGCCATGCTTGGCGGACGGCCTGATATGAAGCTCGGACATGATCCTCACGCGAGACCGGCATCGGCGAGATAGCGACGCAGGTTCTGATACCCTGTTCTGGCGTAGGTGAGCGGGTGGGCCTTGTCGGGATCCTGCTCGGCCTCGACCACCGCCCAGCCTGCATAGCCGGGCAGCTCCGCCAGCACGGCCGGATAATCGACGCAGCCGTCGCCCGGCACGGTGAACACGCCGGCGATGACGGCGTCGAGGAACGACAAGCGCTCGCGCCGCGCCCGCTCCATCACGTCGCGCCGCACGTCCTTGGCATGGAAGTGGCTGATGCGCGCGCGGTAGCGCCGGGCCAGGGCGGCCGGATCGGCGCCGGCGAAGGTCGCGTGGCCCGTATCGAGAAGCAGATCGACGGAGGAGCCGGTCGCCCGCATGAAGGCGTCGATATCAGCCTCCGACTCGACGACCGTGCCCATGTGATGGTGATAGACGAGGCGCAGACCCTCGCGCTGCACGGCATCGCCGATGGCGGTGACGCGACGGCCGAACTCTGCCCATTCATCGGCAGCCAGGCGCGGCCGCTCATCGAGCGGTTTCGCGCGATCGCCGTGGACGGCATTCGAGGTCTCGGCGAAAACGAGCACGCGGCAACCCATCGCCTTGAGGAGGTCGAGATGCGGGCGCAAAGCCGGCAGCTCCTCCTCTGGCCGGCGGCGCAGCAGCTCCGCCGAATACCAGCCGGACACGAGATCGAGCCCGAAGCGGCCGAGCACGGCCTTGAGCGCCGCCGGCTCGCGCGGAAACTTGTGGCCGAGCTCCATCCCGGCGAAGCCGGCCTCCTTGGCCTCGGCGAGACAGGTCTCGAGCGGCGTCGCGCCGCCGAGCTCACGCAGGTCGTCGTTCGACCAGCCGATGGGATTGGCGCCGATGCGGACCGTCACCGTCAATCTCCCAGAGCATCGTGCCGAAAAGCCACTTTTCGGAAGAACATCATGCTCAAGATATTAGAATCGATCGCGTTCATGCGTCTTGATCAACTCGATCAAAACGCATCGTGATCTAGCCGCTGGTTCTGCAGCGCCGTCTCATAGGCGCTGCGGGCGGCGCGCACCTCGGCGCGCTCCGACACCTCCGGCACGGCCACGTCCCACCAATGGCCGCCGGCTTCCGTCGAGGCGCGCGGATCGGTGTCGATGACGACGACGGCCGTGCGCTCGGCGGCGCGCGCCCGGCGCAGCGCATCCTCGAGCTCGGCGAGGCTGGCCGCTTTCTCGGCGAGGGCGCCGAGGCTGGCCGCATGGGCGCGAAAGTCGATGGCCGGCAGCGCGGCGTGGCGCGTGTGCTCGAGAAGATTGTTGAAGCTCTCGCCGCCGGTCGCGCGCTGCAGGCGATCGATGCAGCCGAAGCCGCGATTGTCGAGCACGACGATCGTCAGCTTGAGGCCGAGCATGACCGAGGTGGCGATCTCCGAGTTCATCATCAAGTAGGAGCCGTCGCCGACGAGGACGATCACCTCGCGGTCTGGCCGCGCCATCTTCACGCCGAGGCCGCCGGCGATCTCGTAACCCATGCAGGAATAACCGTATTCGAGATGGTAGCCGCCCGGCTCGGCCGCCTCCCACAGCTTGTGCAATTCGCCCGGCAAGCCTCCGGCGGCGCAGACGACGATGTCGGACGGTGCGGCCGCCCGCTGCACGGCGCCGATGACCTGCGCGTCCGACGGCAGGGCCGCGTTCGTCGCCGCCTTGGCTTCGGCGGCCTCCGCCAGCCAGGCGCGCTTCTCGCCCTTCGCCTTGTCGCTCCAAACCTCGGGTGCCCGCCGTCCGGCGAGCGCGGCCGACAGCCGCTCGAGGCCGATGCGAGCATCGGCGACGAGGGGCAGCGCCCCATGCTTGCCCGCGTCGAACGCCTGCACGTTGAGGCCGATGAGGCGCCGCTCGGGATTGCGGAACAGCGCCCAGGAGCCCGTCGTGAAATCCTGCAGGCGCGTGCCGACGGCGAGGACGACGTCGGCCTCGACCGCGAGCGCGTTGGCGGCCCTCGTGCCGGTGACGCCGATGGCGCCGAGGCTCATGGCATGATCGTGCGGCAGGGCGCTCTTGCCCGCCTGCGTTTCCGCTACGGGCATGCCATGCGCCTCGGCGAAGGCGCGCAGCGCCTCCGTGGCGTCTGCGTAGTGCACGCCGCCGCCGGCGACGATGAGCGGCTTTCGCGCACGCGCGAGGAGCGTTGCGGCGTCGACGAGCTCGCGCTCGTCGGGACGGATGCGGCGCTGACGCCAGATCTGCTCGGCGAAGAAGCCGTTCGGATAATCGAAGGCCTCGGCCTGCACGTCCTGGCACAGGGCGAGCGTGACAGGACCGCATTCAGCCGGGTCGGTGAGAACGGCGAGGGCGCGCGGCAGCGCCGCGAGGATCTGCTCGGGCCGGGTGATGCGGTCGAAATAGCGCGACACGGGGCGGAAGCAATCGTTGGCCGACACGGTGCCGTCGGCAAAATCCTCGATCTGCTGCAGCACCGGATCGGGGCGGCGACCGGCGAAGACGTCGCCCGGCAGGAGCAGCACAGGCAGGCGGTTGACATGCGCCACCGCCGCCGCCGTGACCATGTTGGTGGCGCCGGGGCCGATCGAGGTGGTGCAGGCCATCATGCGGCGGCGCCCGCTCGCCTTGGCGAAGGCGATCGCCGCATGCGCCATGGCTTGCTCGTTATGGGCGCGATAGGTCGGGAAGGTCGCCCGCGCCTGCCACAGGGCTTCGCCGAGCGCCGCCACGTTACCGTGCCCGAAGATCGCCCAAGCGCCGGCGAAGAGCGGCTCGACCCGGCCGTCGATCTCCGTCCTCTGCGCCGCCAGGTAACGCACCAGCGCCTGCGCCATGGTCAGACGTGTACTCATGCCGAAAGCCTTGCAGCGCCCTCGCCGCTTCCCGTGCGATGGGATCGAGCCTTGTTCATTCTATGCCGCCTTCCTGGCCTGCTCCGCCGCACGATCCCAAGCCTCCGACAGCCGCCTGAAGCGTGCCGCCATGTCGTCGATCGCCTCGCCGTCGGAGATGGCGCCCGGCAGCCATCGCTCGGCGGCCTGCGAGAAGATGGTGCGGCCGATGGCGAAGCCCTTCACGATCGGATGCGCCGCCGCCAGGCCGAAGCCGGCGATCAGCCTATCCTCCGGCGCATCCAGGCCCAGCAGCACGACGCCTCGGCAATGAGGATCGCCGGTGCGGATCGCGGTCTCGACGGCCCGCCACGCCGCCGCGCTCCCCTGCGGCTCGAGCTTCCACCAATCGGGCTTGATGCCGAACGCGTAGAGCCGCTCCAGGACCGCCGCAACGGTCGTGTCCGCAACCGGTCCGTGCTTGCCGGCGATGATCTCGACCACGAGTTCCCGTCCCGTCGACCGGCAGGCGTCGTAAACCGTCAGCAGCGCCGCCTCCTGCCGTTCCTTCAGCTCCGCCCCGTCGTCGGGATGGTAGAAGCACAGGCACTTGACCGTCTGGTCGAGCGGCCATTCCACAAGGTGCGAGCCGAGGTCGGGCGTGATCAAGGCGAGCGGCCGGGAGCCCGGCCGCTCCACCGGCCGTGCAATCCAGAGATCGGTCTCGGCTGCGTCGAACAGGGCCTCGCGGCCGTGCTCGCCGTCGAGCAGGACGCCATAGCCATCGGTGCCGTTCGCCACATGGGCCGCCGCTTGCACGGCCAGCCGCTTGAACGCGGCGATGCGGCTCCTCGCCGCGCCGAGGCGGTCGGCCATGGCCTCGAGCTGCCCGCGATGATCGATGGCCAGCGCCTTGAGCGTCGCCGGCTCCGGCCGGCGCGTCGTCGCCCAGTGAATATGGCTCAAGGCAGGGTCGCGCCGCAAAGCGGGCGTGGCGCTGCCGTGGCGCAGGAAATGCTGCAGCTCCTGCCAGGTCGGATATTCCGGCGAGCACAGGAGCCGCGAAACCGCGAAGGCGCCGCAGGCATTGGCCCAGGCGCAGGCGGTCTCCAGCGGCTCGTCACGCAGCCAGCCGCGCAGGAAGCCGGCCATGAAGGCGTCGCCGGCGCCGAGCACGTTGTAGACCTCGACCGGAAAGCCGGGGCCGGTCACGCCTTCCTCGAGACGAACCGGGATGGCGCCGGGAAAGACGACGCAGCCCATCGGGCCGCGCTTGCAGACGAGCGTCGCGGACGTGAGCGCCCGGATGGCGCGCAGGGCCGCGAGGGTATCCTGCGATCCGCCGAGGATGTGCAGCTCCTCTTCCGTGCCGACGATGAGGTCGCAATCGGGCACGATCGTCTGCAGGTGCGCCGTCACGGTGTCGGAGCGGATGTAGCGCTCCTCGCCGGAGCCGTGGCCGGCGAGGCCCCACAGGTTCGGGCGGTAATCGACGTCGAAGGCGACGCGCCGGCCAGCGGCCTTGGCGGCCGCGACCGCCTTACGGCTCATGGCGTAGACGGTGGCCGTCGACAGATGCGTGCCCGAGATGCAGACCGCCTTGGCGGTGGCGATGAAGGCCTCGTCGACATCCTCCACGGTCAGCGCCATGTCGGCGCAGTTCTCGCGGTAGAAGATGAGCGGGAAGCTCTTGTCGTTGCGGACCCCGAGAGCGACGAGCGCGGTGAGCCGGTGCGGATCGGTCTTGACGCCGTCGACGGCGACGCCCTCGCGGACCAATTGCTCGCGGATGAAGCGCCCGAAGGGCTCGTCGCCGACGGCGGTGATCACCGCGCTCTTGAGCCCGAGCCGCGCCGCGCCGATCGCCGTGTTGGTCGGGCTGCCGCCGACCGACTTGGCGAACGTCGCCATGTCCTCGAGAGGCCCGCCGATCTGCTGGCCGTAGAGATCGACCGACGAGCGGCCGATGGCGATGACGTCCAGGATCGGCGCGGTCATGCCGTCTCACCAACGATCTCGGTTGTTGCCGAGATCGCATCTTGCGGCTCAAGTCGGGTAGGCTCGACTTGCGTGGGATGCGGTGCCGATTCGTAGCAGCCGAGCACCGACTGGTCGAAATCGATGACCGAGCCGGTCATCAGGCCCGACTCGGCGCTCGCCAAAAAGGCGCAGGCGCGCGCCACCTCGACCGGCTCGAGCAGGCGTCCGAACGGCTGCGCGGCCGCGGCCTTCTCCAGCCAGCCGTCCTCTGCCCCGTGATTGAGGCGCACGATGCGGTCCTCGCCCGGCGTGTTCATCCAACCGATATTGAGGGCGTTGACGCGGATGCGCCACGGCATGAGGCTGAACGCGGCGTTCTTGGTGAGGGTGGCGAGCGCGCCCTTCGAGCCGGAATAAGCGGTGATGAAGGGCTGCCCGCCATGCGCCGACATCGACAGGATGTTGACGATAGCCCCCTCGATGCGCTCGCGCCGCATGATCTTGGCGGCGTCCTGCATGAGGAAGAACGGCGCCCGTGTGTTGACGGCGAACATGCGGTCGAACAGCTCCGGCGAGGTGTCGAAGAGCGTGCCGCGGTCGGTGATGCCGGCGGCGTTGACGAGCACGTCGACCCGTCCGAAGGCACGGTCCGCCGCCGCCATCACCGCGCGCGTGTCGTCCATGACGGCAAGGTCGGCCCGCACAAACTCGGCGCGGCAGCCTTGCCGGGCGAGGTCGGCCGCGACGGCCCGGCCGCGCGCGGCGTTGCGGCCGCAGATGACGAGGCCCCGCACCCCGCGCTCGGCGAACAGGCGGGCGACCGCCTCGCCCAGCCCTTGCGTGCCGCCGGTCACCACCGCGACCTTGCCGTCGAGCTGTGTCCTGTTCCGATCCTGGTCCATTCCGATAGCCCGCTTCGCCGGCTCGGCACCAAATCACCGATCGCATGCCGGTGGCAACGGTGTTTCATCCGTTGCCCGATCGGTGGATCGTCGAGTAGGGATGGACGATGGACAGGGACAAGCTGCGCATCGGCGTCCTCGGAGCCGGCCGGATCGGGCGCATCCACGGCGGCAACGTCGCCTTGCATCCGCGCGCGCGGCTCGCTGCCGTGGCCGATGCCAGCCGCGAGGCGGCGCGCAGCCTCGCCGAAGCGACCGGGGCCGAGATCGCCGAGGTCGACGCCGTCATCGAGGCGGCGGATATCGACGCGCTCGTCATCTGCACGCCGACCGACACGCATGCCGATCTGGTCGAACGGGGCGCCCGCGCCGGCAAGGCGATCTTCTGTGAGAAGCCGGTCAGCCTCGATGCCGAGCTCACGCGCGCCTGCCTGCGCGTTGTGGAGGAGACCGGCACGGCGCTCATGATCGGCTTCAACCGCCGCTTCGACCCGAGCTTCGCCACGCTCCGCCGCCGCATCGCGGACGGGGAGATCGGCGAGGTCGAGCTCGTCACGATTCTGTCGCGTGACCCCTCCCCGCCACCGGCGGACTACCTGGCACGGTCGGGCGGGCTGTTCCGGGACATGATGATCCACGACTTCGACATGGCCCGCTTCCTCCTCGGCGAGGAGCCGGTCGAGGTGCATGCGGTCGCGTCCTGTCTGGTCGATCCGGCGATTCGCCGCGCCGGCGATGTCGACACCGCCGCCGTGATGCTGAAGACGGCGTCGGGCAGGATCGCGCAGATCTCCAACTCGCGCCGCGCCACCTACGGCTACGACCAGCGCATCGAGGTGCACGGCAGCCTGGGGCTGCTGGCGGCCGGCAACCGCCGCACCACCACGGTCGAGTTCGCCGACGC
>DASQLE010000021.1:0-6197 GCA_035630175.1 Beijerinckiaceae bacterium | reverse complement strand
AGGGGAGAACGCCCCACCCGAGGCGACGGCGCGGCCCGCCCGGTACGCGAGACCTGGATCCGGGAGGCGGCGCCGGCGGCCCCGGTACGCGAGGTACCCATGGCTGACACCGGTTACGCAACTGACGATCCGGATCATGGCGGGTCACGGTAAAAACGACGTTGCGCGGAGCCTCGGAAGCACCCGGCAAAGCGTGCCGTTTTGGGGCTGCAGATTTTGCCTATCGCGATGCGTCCCGGCGGCCGCAAAGGCGCGAACGTGATCGGTTCCAAGCAGCGAAAAATACTGGTCTGCGAAAAGCTTGCACCCGGACGTGATCCGCGCGCTTTCGCATTGTCGGATCAAGTCCGGGAACGGGCTTGCCGCCAGCACGCCACCTTGTGAAAGGCTTGCGCCGTAACGCTTCAGGCTGCGCCACGCACCGGTGCGAAGGTGGTGCGATGGAACGGGCACGGCCCCTCCGCCGCCAGCGCCGAGAGATGCACGGCCGTGCCGTAGCCGACATTGGTGCTGAAGCCATAGGCGGGAAAGCGGGCGGCGAGCCGTTTCATCATGCGGTCGCGCACCACCTTGGCAACGATCGAGGCGGCGGCGATCGACGGGATGCGCGCATCGCCCTTGACGATCGTCTCGATGTCGCACGGAAGGTCGGGCGGGTCGTTGCCGTCGACGAGGGCGATGTCGGGCACGCAGGGCAAGGCGGCGAGGGCGCGGCACATGGCCCGCAGCGATGCCTGCCGGATGTTGATGCTGTCGATCTCCGCATGCGAGATCGTGGCGATGCCGACCTGGCTCGTGGCGAGGATCGCCTCGAACAGCGCCTCGCGCTCGTCGAGCGTCAGCACCTTCGAATCGGCGAGCCCTTTCGGCACGTTGTCGAGGTCTAGCACCACCGCCGCCGCCGCGACCGGGCCGGCGAGCGGCGCGCGTCCCGCCTCGTCGATGCCGGCAATGGTGCCGCGGCCGCAGCGCCGCAGATGGCGCTCGTGCCGGACGGTGAGCTTGGGCCTGATCATGGGCGGCGTGTGCCTGATTCGCAGTCGCGACAACAGACGACGCCGGCGCATCGTTGTCACCCGTCATTCCGGGGCTCCGCGCAGCGCAGAACCCGGAACCCACGACGAGGCGAGACCTGCGGCGCTTGTTGGTGGTTCCGGGTTCACGCCGTCGGCGTGAACCCGGAATGACAAGCGCGTTCAGAACAAGGCGAGTTGCGCCGCGTGCGGCTTCGGCGGTGAAAACAGGTCCGTCCGGAGCGGACGCCGCTGCTTGTTGAAGCCGAGCCGGTCGGCGGCGGTCTCGAAGCGGCGGCCGATCATCCAGGCATAGGGGCCGACGCCGGTCATGCGCTTGCCCCAGCGCGAATCGTAAGCCTTGCCGCCGCGCGCGTCCTCGAGCAGCGAGAAGACGTGCTTGAGCTTGTCGGGGTAATGCTCGCCGAGCCAGCCATGCATGAGATCCTTGATCTCGTGCGGCAGGCGCAGGAGCACGTAGCCGGCCGAGCGCGCCCCGGCCGCGTAGGCGGCCTGCAAGATGTCCTCGATCTCGTGATCGGTGATCGCCGGGATGATCGGCGCCACCATGACGGCGACGGGTATGCCCGCTTCCGCCAGCTGGCGGATGGTGTCGAGGCGCTTTTTCGGGGTCGGCGCGCGCGGCTCCATCCGGCGCGCCAGCCGCGGGTCGAGCGTCGTGATCGACACGGCCGCCTTGGCGAGGGCACGGTCGGCCATCGGCGCGAGGATGTCGATGTCGCGCGTGATCAGATGCGACTTGGTGACGATGCCGACCGGATGGTTCGTCCGGCTCAGCACCTCAAGGATGCCGCGGGTGATGCGGAACTTGCGCTCGATCGGCTGGTAGGGATCGGTGTTGGTGCCCATGGCGATGACGGCCGCCTTGTAGCCGGGCTTGGCCAGCTCCCTCTCGAGCAGCTCCGGGGCATTCGGCTTGGCGAACAGCTTGGTCTCGAAATCGATCCCGGGCGAGAGGCCCTGGTAGGCATGGGTCGGGCGCGCGAAGCAATAAACGCAGCCGTGCTCGCAGCCGCGATAGGGATTGATGGACCGATCGAAGGAGATGTCGGGCGAGTCGTTCTTCGTGATGATCGCGCGTGGTTTCTCGATCGTGACCTCCGTGTTGAGCGGCGGCGGCTCCTCGAGCAGGTCCCAGCCGTCGTTGAAATCCTCGCGCCGGTGCGGCTCGTAGCGCGCGTCGGGATTGAAGGTCGCTCCGCGCCCGCGCCGGCGCTCGCCGTCGATGCCGGCGCCGGGCGCGGCGGCGAGGCGGCGACGGATGTCGTCGACGCTCTTGACCGTGCGTCCACCGATGGGGGCGGTGCGCACCTCGTCGCGCGTGATCTGCTTGGCTCGTGTCGTCATGGCCGGCTCGCGACTCAGTTGATGAAGCACCTGAGTATAGAACAAAAAGAGAACATGCAAGTTCCTGGGGATAAATGCCGAACCCTGGGTTAGGAAGGCTGCATGCTGACCGCTGTCATCCTGGCTGAAAGAGATCCCGAGAACCTCGCCGCGACCTTGGGCGCCCTCGTGCCGGCCGTGGTCGAGGGGTTGCTCGGCGACGCGGTCGTGGTTGCCCGGCTCGCCGATCCGGCGGTCGCAAACATCGCCGAGATCGCCGGCGCGAGCCTCGCGGTGGCACCCGGCGACGCCGACCCTTGGCGTGAGGGCGGCCGCCTCGCCCGCCGCGATTGGCTGTTGTGCCTGCGCGCCGGCGACGTACCGGCGGACGGCTGGATGCGCGCCGTGGACCATTTCCTCGTCGCAAGCGCCCGCGACCGTCGCCCGCTGGGCCGCTTCTCGCGGCCCGGGTCAGGTCTCGCCGGCTCATTCTCTCGGGTCGTCGAGCGCATGGCCGGGACGCGCTCCGTCCGCCCCGGCGACCTCGTTCAGCGCAGCTGGCTCGACGCCCATAACGGTGCGCGGGTGCGGCCTCTCCCGATCGCCGCCCGCATCGACCGCCTTTAGCTGCGCAGCTTGCCGCGCTTCAGGTGCTCGTCGAGGCGAGGCATGATCTCGACGAAGTTGCAGGGACGGTGGCGGTAGTCGAGCTGAGCGGCCAAGATGCCGTCCCAGGCGTCCTTGCAGGCGCCCGGCGAGCCGGGCAGCACGAAGATGTAGGTGGCGCCGGCCACCCCGCCGACGGCGCGCGACTGGATCGTCGAGGTGCCGATCTTGTCGTAGGAGATGCGGTGGAAGATGGCCGAGAAGCCGTCCATGCGCTTCTCGAAGAGAGGCTCGATCGCTTCCGGCGTCACGTCGCGGCCGGTGAAGCCGGTGCCGCCGGTCGTGATGATCACGTCGATGGCCGGGTCGGCGATCCAGGCTTCGACCTTGGCCCGGATCTCCGCCACGTCGTCGGTGACGACGGCCCGGTCGCCGAGCCTGTGGCCGGCTTTGGTCAGACGCTCGACGAGCGTATCGCCGGAGCGGTCCTCGGCGAGCGAGCGCGTGTCCGACACGGTCAGCACCGCGATCGCGAGCGGCACGAACGACAGCGACGGATCGAGCCCGGCCATCACGATTGCCGCCGCGCGGGAGCGGTGCGTGCGCTCGTCACCATCATCCCGGCGAAGGTTCGGGCGAATGGTGAAGGCATGGGTCGAGCATGACGTGATCCGGTCCCCGCTGGCTGTAGGTGCCCGCGAGGATGACGCGGTCGCCCTTCCTGCGGCCGCCTGCCGTGTAGGTGACGCACAGCACCTGCGGATCGGGCGGAGAGCACATGATCATATAGGCCAGAACCCCGTCGGATTGCACGTCCCTGAGGGTGCCGACCACCTCGACCGTGAAATAATCCTCCGCACCGGGAGCGAGCTTGGCGATCGACGCGCGCAGATCCTGGCAGCTCGACCGGAACGACGGGGCCGGCTGCGCTCCCGCCGTCGTCGAGAGCGCCAGCGCGACGAGGCAGCCCGGCATGCTCGCCTGCCGGGCACCAGCGAAAACAAGCCGCATCAGAGTTTGCTGGCGCGGAACGTGTCGCAGGCCTGGACCTGGCCGCCTTTCAAGCCCGTCATGAACCAGCGCACCCGCTGCGCGGACGAGCCATGCGTGAAGGAATCCGGCACGACGTAGCCCTGGCTCTGCTTCTGCAATCGGTCGTCGCCGATCGCCTCGGCGGCCGCCATGGCTTCCTCGACATCGCCTTCTTCGAGCGCCTTGAAACGCTGCTCGGAATGATGCGCCCATACGCCGGCTAGACAATCCGCCATAAGCTCGACGCGCACCGACAGCTGGTTCGCCTCGCCGCGGCCGACCTCCTGCTGACGCTGCTGCACGCGCGCCAAGAGGCCGAGCTGGTTCTCGACATGGTGCCCGACCTCGTGGGCGATCACGTAGGCATAGGCGAAATCGCCGCCGCTGCGGAAGCGCCGTTGCATCTCCTGGAAGAACGACAGGTCGATGTAGACGGTCTGGTCGAGCGGGCAATAGAACGGCCCCATAGCGGAACTCGCCGAGCCGCAGCGGGAGCGCGTGGCGCCGGAGAACAGCACCATCCGGGGCGGCTGGTATGGCTTGTTGACCTGCTTCGGAAAGACGTCCTTCCAGATGTCCTCCGTGTTGCCGAGCACGGCCGAGGCGAAGCGGCCCATCTCGTCCTGCGGCGGAGCGCTCGCCTGTCCGCGCGGGGCGCCTGCCTGCCCGCGCGGCGCGCTCTGCTCGTATTGCGGCGCGCTGCCGCCGGACATCATCTCGGCGCCGCTGATCAGGATGCGCGGGTCGATGCCGAGCGCCCAGCCGACGAGACCGAGGATGATGATCGTGCCCATGCCGAGGCCGCCGCGGCCCATGGGAATGCCGATGCCGCCGCCGCCACCGCCGCCGCGCCGGTCATCGATGTTCTCGGACATCCTGAAGTCTTCCCAGCGCATGGCGGCATCCTGTTCTGCAGCAGCTACATACGAACCCGATCCATAAAGTCGCGATCGCGCGCTGCGGTTCCGCTTAACTCGGGGTCTGCAAAGCCCGTTTCAAGGCGCGGAAGTCGCGCCAGGCGAGGCGCTTCTGCAGGGGCTGCCTGAGCAGGTAGGCCGGATGCAGGGTGGCGAAGGCGCGGATCTCGCGGGCGCCTGTCCGGTATGGGAACCAGCGCCCGCGCGTCTTCAGGATGCCGTCCTTGGTGTTGAGCAGCGTTTGGGTCGCAGGACCGCCGAGGCAGACCAGGATGTCGGGATCGGCGAGCTCGATCTGCCGTTCGATGAACGGCTTGCAGACGGCGATTTCCTGCGGCGTCGGCGTGCGGTTGCCCGGCGGCCGCCACGGCACCACATTGGCGATGTAGACATCGTTGCGGCCGAGGCCGATGGCGGCCAGCATGCGGTCGAGCAACTGCCCCGAGCGCCCGACGAACGGCTTGCCGATGCGATCCTCGTCGCCGCCCGGCGCTTCACCGACGAACATCAGGCGCCCGTGCGGATTGCCGTCGGCGAAGACGAGGTTCTTGGCCGTGACCTTGAGCCCGCATCCCTCGAAACGGGCGAGCAGAGCTTCCAGCTCGGCAAGGCTCGCGGCGTCCCTCGCTCCTTCCCGCGCCGCCCGGTTCGCGTCTTCGGGAAAGGCCGGGAGCGATTGGGCGTGTCGAGCCGGCGGCGCAACGGCGGCGGGGGCGCGGCGTAACGGCAGCGCGGCGCTCCGCCCGTGCTCATCCGGCTCCGCGCTCTCGTTGTCCGCGAAACGGTCGCGCGGAGTCTCGTCGAGGGCGAGATCGACGCCGCTCTCCACGTAAAAGTCGAGGAGCGCCACGAGCGCGGCGCGATCCGGCGTGTCGAGCATGGACGTGACGCTCCGAAATCCCGAACTGAACGACGCGCGCGTGCGCGGCGCGGGCCGCGACGCTCGCGGCACTGAGCGTCGTTGATGTGAACGATGCGCCGTGGTTTAGCAAAAAGCTGCGCGGGAGGAGAAGCGATGGAATTGCCGGAACGGGAAGCCATGGACTTCGACGTCGTGGTGGTCGGCGCCGGTCCGGCCGGTCTCGCGACGGCCATCCGCCTGAAGCAGCTCGCCGGCGAGAGCGGCGCCGAACTCTCGGTCGTCGTGGTCGAGAAGGGCTCCGAGGTCGGCGCCCATATCCTGTCCGGCGCCGTCATCGATCCGATCGGGCTCGACCGGCTCGTGCCGGACTGGCGCTCCGACGCGGACCGCCCCCTCACGACGGAGGTGAACCGGGACGAG
>DASQLE010000020.1:0-2599 GCA_035630175.1 Beijerinckiaceae bacterium | reverse complement strand
GGCGCGCGCGTCTTGAGGATGCCGACGATGAGCTCGACGGCGGCCGCCACCGCGGCGATCTCGACGAAGCCGAGCCCGAGGATCCAGATGTCGGCGTTGATGCCGGGCGAGTAGACGGGGCCGGTGAGCGGCGGATACATGAACCAGCCGCCGTCCGGGGCGATGCCGAAGAACACGCTCGAGAAGACGAGGACGCCGCCGATGGCGTAGCACCAGAAGCCGAAGGCGCTGAGGCGCGGGAACGGCATGTCGCGCGTGCCGAGCATGCTCGGCAGCAGCATCATGGCGAAGGCTTCCATGATGGGCACGGCGAACAGGAACATCATCGTCGTGCCGTGCATGGTGAAGAACTGGTTGTAGGTGGACGCGCTCATCAGCCCGGCATCCGGCACCGCGAGCTGCAGCCGCATCAGCAAAGCGAGCACGCCGGCGGCGATGAAGAAGCCGAAGCCGGTGGCGATGTAGAGCACGCCGATATGCGTGTTGTTCACCTCCTTGAAAATCTTGAAGCGCTTCGGGCTGGCCCAGGCCTGCTCGAGGCGCCGACGCCCGTCCTCGCCGGTCGATTGCGGGTAGAGAACCTCCCTCACCTGAGCGAATCCATGTAGCTCGCGAGCGCGCGCAATTGCGGGCCGTCAAAGCCGCCGAAGGACGGCATGCGGTTGCCGGGCTTGAGATGCTGCGCGCTGGCGATCCAGCCGGCGAGGGGCCCGACGCCGTTCGGCAGCGTCCCGGCGGCGATGGTGCGGCGGGCGCCGACGCGGGTCAGATCCGGCCCGAGCTTGCCGCTCGAGACGCCGCGGACGGTGTGGCAGGACCCGCAGCCGCCGCGCATGAACAGATCGCGCCCCTGCTGCAGAACCTCCGTCCGCGGCTCGCGCGCCGGCGCGCCTTCCCGCTCCAGCCAGGCATCGAAAGCGGCGGGCTCCATGACGATCACGTCGAAGGCCATGAGGGCGTGCTGCGCTCCGCAATATTCGGCGCAGACGCCGCGATAAATGCCGGGCCGGTCGGCCTCGATCACCATGCGATTGACGAGACCGGGGATCATGTCGGTCTTGCCGGCGAGGCTCGGAATCCAGAAGCTGTGGATGACGTCGGCCGAGCGCAGATGGATCTCGACCGGCTCGCCGGCCGGCAGCCTGACCTCGTTCGCGGACACGATCGGCTCGCCCCCGCCCGGCCTCCGATAAGCGACCTCCCACCAATAGATGTATCCGGTCGCGTCGATGACGACGCGCGCATCGGGGGCGGCGGCGCGCATCCCGTGGCCGACGCTCGACGTGTAGAGGAGCAGGGCCGTCAGGGTGATGCCGGGCAGGAGGACGCCGCCGCCGACGAGGAACAAGCGCCGGCTCGGGCGCCAATTGACGAGAGCCCCGGAGCCGCGGCGCAGAAACGGGGCGAGCATCAGGACGGTGACGAGGACCGTGACCACCGCCGCACCGCCATACATGACGAGGCTCAACGTGTGGATCGAATCGGCGATCGGGCCGGCCGGCGTCAGCGCCGATTGCGGCCCCGAGCAGCCGCACATCGCCGCAAGCCCCGTGGCGAGGAGGATCGCTCGGCCGGCGCGGCCCGCCCTCATCCCGAGGTGCGATGTAAAGCGAGCTTCGAAGAATGCTCCAGAATGCGCTGGATGCGCGTCCTGCGTGCGTCGAGGCCCGCCGGTGGCGCGCACCTCAGCATGAGGAGAGTTATGGTGCTCCATTTGGTGCCAGACTTCGGGAATATCGCCGCTATTTGTTCCCCCGCCGCGATCGGCATTTTCGCATGGGGATGCACGGCTCACGTCAAGACAATGCGCCAAATGAAACCTGCAGGCCCGTTCGTGCTGCCCTCGGTGCCAGTAATTCGGCCCCTGCACAACCCGGCGTGCGCGATGAGCGGGCCGTCCGGCCGATGGTCAGAGCGACCCATCCAGCGCCTTGCCGAAGATGGCGCGGGCGCCGCGCTCGTCGAGCGGAACGGGATTGCCGCCGGCGGTCGGATCCTGCGGCGCCATCGCGGCGATGCGGTCGATCTGCGCACCGTCGACGCCGAGACCCGGCAAGGCGTGCGGGACGCCGGCGCCCTGCCTGAGGTCGAGGATGAACTCGAGGAATGCATCGAAGCTCGCCGGAAGGCCGAGATAGCTCGAAAGGCGCGCGATCTTCGTCTCGATGGCCGGGCGGTTGAAGGCGAGCACGTAAGGCATGAACACGGCGTTGGTCATGCCGTGATGCGTGTCGTAGAGCGCCCCGACCGGATGCGACAGCGCATGGATGGCGCCGAGCGCTTTCTGGAAAGCGGTGGCGCCCATCAGGGCGGCCGACATCATGTGCGCGCGCGCCTCGAGATCCTGCCCGTCCGCGACGGCGCGGACGAGGCTCTCCTTGACGAGCCGCATGCCCTCGACGGCGATGCCGTCCGCGAGCGGGTGATAGGACGGGCCGCAATAGGCCTCAAGGCAATGCGCCAGCGCGTCCATGCCGGTGCCGGCCGTGATCACGGCCGGCATGCCGGTCGTGAGCGCCGGATCGCAGATCGTGATGCGCGGCATCATGGCGGGATGGAAGATCACCTTCTTGGTGTGGGTCGCCTCGTCGGTGATGAC
>DASQLE010000019.1:0-4090 GCA_035630175.1 Beijerinckiaceae bacterium | reverse complement strand
TCATCCCGACCCGCCTCACCTTTGTTGACATCGCCGGGCTCGTGCGCGGCGCCTCGCAAGGCGAGGGTCTCGGCAACCAGTTCCTCGCCAATATCCGCGAGGTCGACGCGGTCGCCCATGTGGTGCGCTGCTTTGAGGATTCCGACGTCACCCATGTCGAAGGCAAGATCGACCCCGTCGCCGACATCGAGACGGTCGAGACCGAACTGATGCTGGCCGATCTGGACAGCCTCGAGAAGCGCCTCGTGACGCTTGAGAAAAAGGCCAAGGGCAACGACAAGGAAGCGAAGGAAAGCCTCGGCCTCGTCAACCGGTCGCTCGCGCTCCTGCGCGAGGGCAAGCCCGCGCGCCTCGTCGAACGCAAGGTCGAGGAGGAGAAGGCCTTCTGGATGCTCGGCCTGCTCACGTCGAAGCCCGTGCTCTATGTCTGCAACGTGGACGAGGGCTCGGCCGACAAGGGCAACGCCTTCTCGGCGCAGGTTTTCGGGCGCGCCGTCGAGGAAGGCGCCAAGGCGGTCGTCGTCTCGGCCAAGATCGAGAGCGAGATCGCCGTGCTGCCGCCCGACGAGCAGACGGAGTATCTCGAAGCCGTCGGCCTGTCCGAGCCGGGCCTCAACCGCGTCATCCGCGCCGGCTACAGTCTTCTCGGGCTGATCACCTATTTCACCGCCGGCCCTAAGGAGGCGCGCGCTTGGACGGTCACGCAAGGCACCCGCGCGCCGCAGGCCGCCGGCGTCATCCACACGGATTTCGAGAAGGGTTTTATTCGCGCCGAGACGATCGCCTATCCGGATTACGTGAGCCTCAAGGGCGAGGCCGGCGCCCGCGACGCCGGCCGCCTGCGCCTCGAGGGCAAGGACTACGTCGTCCAAGACGGCGACGTCCTGCATTTCCGCTTCGCAAACTGAGCAGGAGGGAGAATGTCACATGGAGACGCAGGAACTCTATCGCGGTCGTCTAATCGATCACATCCAATTGGTGGTCGCTGATTTGGATGCGAGCCGCCGCTTCTATCAGGCAGTCTTTCAGGTGCTCGGCATCCCGATCGGCGGGATGGCGGAGGATTATTTCTGGGCCGACGAGCTGTTTGTCTCGACAGCCGACAGCAAAGCGGCCCAGGGTCAATTGACTGGACGTCATCATCTCGCATTCCAAGCGAAGGACCGGGCGGCGGTCGACGTCTTTCACCGAATCGGGCTCGCGAATGGTGGTAAGGACAACGGCGCACCCGGCGAGCGCGCCTATCACCCCGGATACTATGCGGCGTTTCTGCTTGATCCTGACGGCAACAATATCGAGGCCGTCTACCATGGTGAGTCGGATCGAAGCGCTGCCTCGGTGAAGATTACGTTCTAAACTTCATACCCGAATCCGGAACGATCTCTCGGATTTGAAGCTCGTCAAATGCGAGGTCAGTGGCCCTCGAAGCTGATCAAGGTGCGCACGTCGACGTCGAGAGCGCGCAGCTTGTCGGCGCCGCCGAGGTCGGGAAGGTCGATCACGAAGCAGGCCGCGGCGACGTCGGCGCCGATCTGCCGGAGCAGGTTGACGGCCGCGACCGCGGTGCCGCCCGTGGCGATGAGATCATCGATCAGAAGCACGCGCTGGCCCGAGCCGATCGCGTCGGCGTGGATCTCCATCTCGTCGACGCCGTATTCGAGCGAATAGGCGATGCGCACGGTCTCGTGCGGCAGCTTGCCCTTCTTGCGGATCGGCACGAACCCGGCCGCGAGACCGTGCGCGACGGCGCCGCCGAGGATGAATCCGCGTGCCTCGATACCGGCGACCTTGTCGATCCCGGCCTTCGCGTAAGGGCGCGCCAGCTCGTCGACGGCTTGGCGGAAGGCGCGCGCATCGCCGAGCAGCGTCGTGATGTCCCGGAACAGGATGCCGGGCTTCGGATAGTCGGGGATGGTGCGGACCGTCGCCTTGAGATCGGTGATGAGCGGCTGATCCATTGTGCCCGTCGCCTTCTTGCTTAGGCTTGCACTCTAACGCGAGGGAGAACAGCAAGCCATGCCCGAGCCCCAGAACCGCATCACCATCGCAGACATCGATATCCCTTTCACCCGTTTGGTGGCGTTCTTCGTCAAAGCGAGCTTGGCGGCGATCCCGGCGGCGATCATCGTCTGGTTGGTGATCGCGCTCTTCTGGCTTGCTCTGGCGGCGATGCTCGGTTGGCAGCGGGCCTTCTGACGCGGCCGATCAGGAAGCGGCGCGGAGCACGCGTCCGGCGACCGCGTCGAGCTTTCGCAGGAGCGCCGGGTCGCGGGACGCGGGAGCCGTGATGATGGCCGTGTCGAGGGCCCGGTCCGACTTGACGGGACAAGGCTCGTGCTCGGCCGGGAAGGCGCGGGCCAGGCGCGCGACGAGGCGGGCCGCCTTCTCGGCATTCGCCACCACCACCTTGATGATGTCGGCGACCTCGACGGCGGCGTGCTCCGGGTGCCAGCAATCGTAGTCGGTCACCATGGCGACGCTCGCGTAGGTGATCTCGGCCTCGCGGGCGAGCTTGGCTTCCGGCATGTTGGTCATGCCGATCACGTCGTAGCCGAGACTCTTGTAGGTCAACGATTCGGCGAGGCTCGAGAATTGCGGCCCCTCCATGCAGACATAGGTGCCGCCGCTTCTTGCGTCGATGCGCTCGTCCCTTGCCGCATCGGCGAGGCGCTGCTGGAGCCGCGGGCCGACCGGCTGCGCCATCGAGACGTGCGCGACGCAGCCGGCGCCGAAGAACGAACTGACCCGCTTGTAGGTGCGGTCGACGAACTGGTCGACGAGGACGAACAGGCCGGGATGAAGCTCCGGTTTGAACGAGCCGCAGGCCGACACCGATACGAGATCCGTGACGCCGGCGCGCTTGAGCACGTCGATATTGGCCCGGTAGTTGATGTCGGACGGCGACAGGCGATGGCCGCGCCCATGGCGCGGCAAGAACACGATCTCGGTGTTGCCGATCCGGCCGATGCGCACGGCGTCCGACGCCTCACCCCAAGGCGAGGCGATCCGCTCCTCGCGCACGCTCTCGAGACCAGGCAGGTCATAGACCCCCGAGCCGCCGACGATGCCGAGAACGGCCTTGGTCATGCGATCCTACCGTCATCCTCGGGCAAAGCGCAGCGGAGACCCGAGAACCTCGGGACGAGAATAGAGCCTCTTCCGGCGCGAGATGCCGGATCAAGTCCGGCCATGGCGATCTTCGGAAAGGCGCCCACCTTCGGCCCGAGTTGGTCGGGGCAAGCCCGACCATGACGAGAGAGGCTAATGCCGCTGCTCACCCTCGGGCAGGAGCCCGACCGGATCGCCGCCGACCCGGTCCCAGATCCTCTTCTTGGTGAAGTAAAGGAGGCCGGCGAGGAGGAGCAGGAAGCCGATCACCTTGAAGCCGAGCTGCTTGCGCTGCTCGAGCGTCGGCTCCGCGGTCCACATCAGGAAGGCCGTGATGTCCTTGGCGTATTGCGCGACCGTTTCGGGCACGACCGGGCGGCCGTCCTCGCCTTTCGCATACTCGATCTGCCCGTCGTTCAAGGGCTTCGGCATAGCGATGATGTGATCCGGGTAATATTGGTTGTAATGACCGCCCGGCGGCACTGGGAATCCGGCCGGCGGCTCGACATAGCCGTCGAGTAGGGCGGCGACGTAATCGGGCCCGTTCTCCTGGTACATGCCGATGAAGGGGATCGGCAGCGCGTCGAGCACGAACCAGGGGAAACCGCGCTCGTAGGTGCGCGCCTTGGCCATCACGGAGAGGTCCGGCGGCGCCTTGCCGCCATTGGCGGCGGCGGCGGCGTTCTCGTTCGGGAAGGGCGGCGGGAACGTGTCGGCGGCGCGCCCGGGACGCTCGAACATCTCGCCGGCCTCGTTGGGACCGTCCTGGATCTTGTACTCGGCGGCGAGCGCGCGCACCTGCGCCGGCGAGAATTCGGGCCCGCCCGGCTGCGACAGGTTACGGAAGAACACCCGGTTGAGGCTGTGACAGCCGGCGCAGGCCTCGCGATAGACCTTGAACCCGCGCTGCAGTTGCGCCCGATCGAACATGCCGAACGGGCCGGCGAAGCTCCAGGACAGATGCGGCGGATGCGGCGTCTCT
>DASQLE010000018.1:0-2386 GCA_035630175.1 Beijerinckiaceae bacterium | reverse complement strand
TCCAACGGCACGCCTTCCGGCAAGGCATCGAGGAGCGCGACAAGCGGCAGCTCGCCGTCGCCGGGATAGAGCCGGCCTTCTCGCGCCTCGCGCCGCAAGCCGTCAGCGGGCGGATGTCGGGCCGGCGCATCGCAGAGCTGTACGAAGGCGAGCCGTCCGGTCGGCACGGCGGCGAGATCCGACGGGCTGCCGCCGCCGCGGTCGAGGTGCAAGGCGTCGACGACGAGGCCGGCCGTCGCGAAACCGCTGGCCTCGACCATCCGCAGGGCCTGCGCGATCGTCATCACCGGCGAGTAGCTTTGGAACTCGAGCGCGATGCCGATGCCGAGCGGCTCCGCCAGGGCGCAGCATTCGGCAAGGCGGGCTTCGGCCCGGCCGAGATCCGGATCACCGATGACGATGAGAATATGCCGGGCCTGCAACCGTGCGCCAGCATCGAGGACCGGGCGGAAATCGGCCGCTGCGGTTTGCGGCATGATCCAGAAACTATTGACTTGCAGCACATCGAGCCCGCTCGCGTCGAGGGACGCCTTGATGCGGGCGAGGGCGCCGTCGTCTCCGGCGACCGCCGGGCGCGGCGGCGCGCCCGGGGCCGAGACGACGCGAAGGCCGATCGAGTCGAAACCGGCCTGCGCCGCTGCATCGATGAAGGCGAGCGGGTCGGCGTCGTCGATCGTCAGATGGGCAAGGCTGAGCCGGCGCATACCTGTCGGGCGCGTGATGGGCGGATGACGAGCGCGGCACATCCCATGCGCCGCCTCGCGATGTGCTAACCTCGCTTCACGAGCAAGGCAAACAAGGAGGAGCTCCATGCGCTTCGGGTGTCGTCGCGTCTCGCGGCTGATGGTGGCCGGCGCCGCCTTGTTGGCGGCTGCTGCGCTGGACCCCGCGCGGGCGGACGCGGTTGCCGATTTCTACAAGGGCAAGACCGTCAAGATCATTGTCGGGTTCGGCGTCGGCGGCGGCTACGATATCTATGCCCGTCTCGCCGCCGAGCATCTCGGACGCTTCGTGCCGGGCAACCCCACGGTGATCGTCGAGAACATGCCGGGCGGCGGCGGCGTCAGGGCCGCGTCCTTCCTGCACGGCGCCGCCCCGAAGGACGGCACCGTGCTCAGCGTCGTCGTCCAGGCGATCGCCTTCGAGAGCGTCCTCGGCAACCTGCCCGGCAAGATCGACGCCGGCACCTACAGCTTCATCGGGCGGCTGACGTCGAACGTGGAGGCCCAGTTCACCTGGCATACGTCCGCGACGAAGACGCTCGAGGAGGCCAAGCGCAAGGAGGTGATCGTGGCGGCGACGGGCACCACCTCGCCCTCGACCATCGTGCCGCGCATGCTGAACGAGACGATCGGCACGAGGTTCAAGATCGTGCAGGGTTACCCGGGCACGGCCGAGGCGGCCCTCGCCATGGAGCGCGGCGAGGTCGAGGGCATGATGCAGAGCCTCGAATCGCTGCAGAGCGCCCGGCCCGACTGGCTCGCCGAGAAGAAAATTCATTTCATCTGGCAGCTCGCCCTGAAGCCGCATCCGGATTTCCCGGACGTTCCGGCCGTCGGGCAGCTCGGCGGCACGCCCGAGGAGCAGAGCATGCTGCGGCTCATCGCCGGAACCGCCGATATCGGTCGCTCGCTGGTCGCCCCGCCGGGCGTGGCGGCGGAGCGCATCGCCGCCCTGCGCACCGCCTTCTCGGCGATGGTCGCCGATCCCGAGTTCCGGGCCGCCGCCAAGACCCGCAACGCCCATCTCGATCCGGCGTCCGGCGAAGCCCTGCAGGAGATCATCGCGGCCGCGATGGCGACGCCGGCGCCGGTCGTGGAGCGCACCCGCGCCATCGTCAATGCGAGATAGGGGATAGCGATTGGCGAGTAGCGAACAGTTTGATTCGCTATCCGCTATTCGCCTCGGCTAGGCCCGTGAAGTCGATGCGCGGCAGTCGTGCCCACCGGCCGAGGAGGTCGCGCAGCGCCGACGGCGCGCCGATCCGATACCGCGCGCGCGTCGGGCCGGACCCGACCCGGATCGAAATCCCCTCGAGATCATCGACGGCTGCGAAGGCCTGCTCGTCCGTGAGGTCGTCGCCGATGAAGATGGGCCGGCGGTCGCGATAGGCGCCTTGCGTCAACAGGTGCCGGATGATGCCGCCCTTGCTGGCGCGCGACGGCAGCACCTCGGCGACGGCCTTGCCGAGCTGCAGGCGGTAGCCGGCGCCGAGCGTTGCCGCCACGGTTCGCATCGTCTCCGCCGCGAGCTCGGCCCCTTCCGGAGCGAGGCGCCAATGCACCGCGACCGAGCAACCCTTGTCTTCGATGAGGATGCCGGGCGCGCCGGCGAAGCGCCGCTGCAATTCGCCGACGGCTCGGCGCAAGTCGGGATGTTCGTCCGG
>DASQLE010000017.1:0-3239 GCA_035630175.1 Beijerinckiaceae bacterium | reverse complement strand
GCGGGCGCCTAGGCCTGCAGCGGGAGGACACGCTGGCGGTCGGCGACGGCGCCAACGATCTCGCCATGCTCGGCGAGGCCGGGCTCGGGATCGCCTTCCGGGCGAAGCCGGCCGTCGCGGCCGCCGCCGGTGCCCGCATCGAGCACGGCGACCTCACCGCCCTCCTCTACCTGCAGGGCTACAGAGCGGAAGAGTTCGTCGAGGAGTAGTCCGTCATTCCGGGGCGCGCCGGAGGCGCGAGCCCGGAAGCCATGATTGAGTGCGGACGGAGGCTATCCGTGGGTTCCGGGCTCTCGCTGCGCTCGCCCCGGAATGACGTTCAAGGCCGCGGCGTCGCCTCCGTGAGCGGCAGGCCGGCGGCCCTCCAGCCCTGGGTGCCGTCGGGATACCAGTGCACGCGCGCGTAGCCGAGGGCGATCGCGCGCTTGCCCGCATTCCAGGACATCCAGCACTGGCTGTCGCAGTAGAAGACGAGCACGCGGCCGGAATCGCCGCCGGTCAGTTCCTCGAGCGAGCGTTGGAAATAAGCCTGCATCTCGTCGCTGATCGCGCCGTAGCCGACATTGGCGAGCCAGACGCTGCCGGGGATGTTGTCGCGCCGCCGGTCGCGCCAGACGGTTCCGGCAGGGAGATTGGCGGGCTTGGCATCGCGCGGCATCACGTCGATGAAGAGGCTGGCGCCTGCGCGCCAGATCTGCTCGGCGCGCGCGCTGTCGATCGTCGTTGCGCCCGTGAGCCCGGCCGGGGTCGGCGCCCGGTACGGCTCGAAGCGATAGCCGGCCGGCTCCTCGACCTGTTCCGCACCGACCGCAGTTGCAATGAAGAGGACGAGGACGACGCCGAGCCAGCGGCGCATGTCAGCGCGACGCCGCGATCGGGCGGTCCTGCTCGTCGATGAGCGGCACCCCGTAATCGAGCAGCAGGCGGTTGATCTCGCCCTGGCGCGCGGCGATGAAATCGTTGAGCCGATGCTTCCAGTCGGTCTCGCCGTGGCGGATGCCGAAGGTGATGCGGAAGGTCATCGGGACCCCCGCCTCATGATGCGTCAGCGGCATCACCGCGAGCGGCTCCGCCGATCCCTTGGCCGCCCCCTTGGCCGCCTGCCGGGCGAAGTATCCGCCGATCGGCCCCCACAGGATGCCGCCGTCGATGTCTCCGGAGACGATGTCGCGGACCATGTCCTCCGACGGCGATTCGTGTCGCCGGTCGACGGTCAGGCGGTAGGGCTTCGCATCGCCGATCAAGCCGTGCAGCGCGAGCAAGGTCGCGGGCGGGGTGCCGGCGACGACGCCGAGCCGTTTGCCCTTGAGGCGCGCGTCGCCGAGGCTTTCGACTCCGTCGAGACCGCGGTCCCGTCGCGTCACGAGGACCCACGCCGAGCGATAATAGGGATTGGTGTTCTGCACGGGATCGCTGCCCGCCGCATAGCCCATCACCACGTCGCAACGCTTGGCCGCGAGGGTGTTGCGGACAAAGCCGGTCGCTTGCGGAAACCACACGTATTGCAGCGGCACCCCGAGGTCGCGGGCCAAGAGCTCCGCGATCTTGTTCTCGAAGCCGGCGCCGGCCTCGTTCGTGAAGGGGAGATTGGCCGGATCGGCGCACACCCTCAGGGCATCGCGGGCAACAAGATCCGCAACCTGAGCCGCGGCCGTCCCTGCCGCGCAGGCGGCGAGAACCGAGGCGAGGGCCGCGAGCCGTGCTCGGCGCATGCCGATCACCGCCTCAACTCCGTCCGAAGCAGGTGTTCTCGTTCTTGGTCGCCGCCTCGGGCTTTTCCTCGCGCTTTGCGGGCCGTCCGCGGGCCAGGACACCGTCCGACCGGGCCTTCAGGTAGGCGTAGATATCGTCGAGATAGCACATCACGTTGGCGTTCTCGCCAAAGGCCGGCATCACCTGCTGCTGGGCCACGTTGACGGACTTCTTGCCGTTCACGACCACTTGCGTGAAATCCTCGTGGGACATCGTCTTGAGCGATTTGACCAAGCCCGGCGCGTAGGTGCTTCCCTCGCCTTCGGGCCCGTGACAGGTGTGGCATTCCGCATGGTAGCGGCGATAGCCGCTGAACGTGTACCAGTCGAGCGTTCCGTCCGCGTCGATCTTGTACGACGGCGTGCCGTCCTCGGTGACGTAGCGGCCGTCCTCGTTCTTGGTCGGCTCCTTGGCCGCCGCCGCGGTCCCGGCTTCGGGCGAAGCCGTTGCAGGGCTCGGCTGCGCTTCGACCGGCCGCGCACCCAGCGATACGACGACGATGGCGCCCGCGACGAGCAGGCAAGACAAATACGCGTGACACCGATACCGACTCATTGGGCAGAATCCCGCTCCGCTCAGCGCAAAACCGCATCGCACGTTGGCGATCTAAGCATCATTCCGTGACGTGTCACAGGGTTCGCGAACCCAATGATGCGTCAACCAAAAAATCCTGAGCAGCTTCGTGACCCGAGCCACGAAAGGCTGCTCAGGGAGCCCGGCCCGCCGATGGCGAGCCGGGCCCGGTCATGCCGTCGTCACTGCTGCGGCAGGGCGAAGACCGTGAGCTGGCCGCCCAGCGCCGTGTAATCGCTGAGCGCCTTGTAGCCGCCGACGGCGCCAAGGCCCGCGCTCGGCTCGGTCAACCCGGCCGCGAGGCCGATGCCGGCCCAGCCGCCGATGCCCGACAGCACGGCCACGTATTGCCGTCCGCCGTGCATGTAGGTGGTGACGTTGCCGATGATGCCGGACGGGGTCTTGAACTTGTAGAGCTCCTTGCCCGTCTTGGCGTCGACGGCCTTCAGATAGCCCTCCAGCGTGCCGTAGAAGACCACGTCGCCGGCCGTGGCGAGCGCGCCCGACCAGACCGAGAACAGCTCCGGCTTCGACCACGCGATCTTGCCGGTGCGGGCGTCCCAGGCGACGAAGTTGCCCATGCCGCCGTGGCTGTTGGGCGCCGGATACATCGCCAAGGTGGCGCCGACGTAAGGCTGGCCCGCCGTGTAGGCGACCTTGAACGGCTCGTAGTCCATGCAGACGTGGTTGGTCGGCACGTAGAACAGGCCGGTCCGCGGCGAGAAGGCTGCGGGCTGCTGGTCCTTGGTGCCGAGCGCGGCCGGGCAGATGCCCTTGGTGTTGACGTCCTCTCCCTGCGTGACGGTCGAGAACTGCGGCACGACCTGCGGGCGCCCGTAGGTCTTGCTGTTCTTGTCCATGTCGACCTTGGTCGCCCAGTTGACGGCCGGGTCGTATTTCTCCGCCACCAGCAG
>DASQLE010000016.1:0-6281 GCA_035630175.1 Beijerinckiaceae bacterium | reverse complement strand
GATTCGTGCAGGGTGACGCGGATGCGGGCAAGGCCGTCGCCCCCGGGGCCGAGCGCGCCCTCGCGCGCCGCTTCGGCCATGGCATCGAAGATGTGCCGCGCCAGGAACTCGGTCGTCGTGTTGCGCCCAGCGAATTGCGGCAGCTCGTCGAGGTTGCGGTAGTTCAGCGGCGCCAACGCGCGCTTCAAGGCCTCGCCGGCGCGGCCGATATCGACAATGACGCCGTCTTGCGTGAGATCCTCGCGGAAGAAGGCGACGTCAACAACGAAAGTGGCGCCGTGCACGGCTTGCGCCGGCCCGAACAGCTCGCCCCTGAAGCTATGCGCGATCATGATGTGCTCGCGCACCTCGACGGCATACATGCGGCTTTATCTCCGTTCGTCCGCCGCTGAGGGCGGATCGCCTGGGTTGACGCTTTACTCGTAGCGAACGACGCTCGCGAGCCCCGATGCGCCGGGCGCGAACAAGCGCGGCAGCTCCGCGGCGAGGTCGGCGAAGGCGACTTCCTCGGTGATGAGGGAGTCGAGGCGATCGTCGGCCAGGAGCGCGAGCGCCTTGTCGAGCCGGCGACGATGGCTCCAGCGCGGGCGGCGCGCCGGCGATACCTGTCCGACCTGGGAGGAGACGAGCCTGAGCCGGCGGCTATGGAAGTCGAGGCCGAGAGGGGCGCTGACCGGGGCGTCGCCATACCAGCTCATCTCGACGACCGTCGCCTCGACGCCGGCGCAGGACAGGGCGCAAGCAAGGCCCGGCGCCGTCGCGCTCGTATGGAACGCCACGTCCGCGTCGCCGGGCGCGTCGAGCGGCTTGCGGAAGCGGCAGCCGAGCTTTCTCGCGATTGCCTCCCGCGACAGGTCGATGTCGACCATCGTCACGTCCGCACCGGGCAGGCGGGCCGCGAGATAGCCGACGAGGAGGCCGACCACGCCGGCGCCGACGACGACGATGCGGTCGCTGGGGCCGGCGTCGGAATCCCACAAGGCGTTGAGGGCCGTCTCCATGTTGGCGGCGAGCACCGCCCGCCGCGGCGGCACGCCCTCGGGGACCGGCGCCAGCAGCCGAGCCGGCGCGACGAAGCGATCCTGATGTGGGTGGAGCGCGAACACCGCGCGGCCCCGGAGCGCGGGCGGCCCCTGTTCGACGAGACCGACGGCGCAATAGCCATACTTGACGGGATAGGGAAAATCGCCTTCCTGCAGGGGCGCGCGCATGCGCTCGCTCTCCGTCGCAGACACCCGCCCCTCGAAAACCAGCCGTTCCGTGCCCCGGCTCAAGCCGCTCCACAACGTTGTCACGACCGCATCCTCCGGCCCGACCGGCGGGAGGGTCGTCGGCCGCAATTCGGCGCGGCCGCGGGTCACGTACCAGAGGGCGGTCGCCGTCTCGGCGGGGAAAGCTTTGTTCATCGGACTTTCAGCCTAACCGCGCTTCAACGGCCCCGCATGTGAAAAGAAGCTGAATGAGCGATCTCGCCCGTCTGACGCCTCCATTCGAGCCCGCCGTCCCCGTCGCCCGCGCCTCCGCGGAGAGGCAGGCGGCCGACATCCTGCGCCGCCGGCGCCTTATCGTTCTCTCCGTTAACCTTGTCACCTATCTTGCGCTGGCTGCGGCGATGGCGGCCGTCGTCGGGGCCGGCGGCTGGACCGCGATCGACACGGTGCTGTTCATCTGCTTCCTGATC
Organism: Beijerinckiaceae bacterium; assembly: GCA_035630175.1. Lineage (GTDB taxonomy): Bacteria > Pseudomonadota > Alphaproteobacteria > Rhizobiales > Beijerinckiaceae > JAJKJG01. Next base: position 4,600 of record DASQLE010000016.1, on the reverse strand, counting down.
GCCGCCCCCTGGACCGTGCTCGGCTTCTGGAACGCGGCGATCGGCTTGTGGCTGCTGCACGGCCGTGCCGACGGCATGAGGCAGGTCGCGCCGTTCGCCGCCTCGGCCGACAGCGCGGAGCCGATCCACCTGCGGATTGCGGTGCTGATGACCCTCCGCAACGAGGAGCCGGGACGGGCCTTCGCGCGGCTCCGGGCCGTGAAGGCGAGCATCGAGGCAACCGGCGAAGGCGCCCTCTTCGCCTATTTCATCCTTAGCGACACGTCGGTCGCGGAGGTCGCCGCGGCCGAGGAGGCCGCCGTCGCCGCCTGGCGGCGCGACGTCGCCGAGCCGGAGCGCATCGTTTATCGCCGCCGCGCCGACAATGCCGGCTACAAGGCCGGCAACCTGCGCGATTTCTGCGAGCGCTGGGGCCGGAGCTACGACCTGATGCTGCCGCTCGACGCCGACAGCCTCATGACGGGAGCGGCGATCCTGCGCCTCGCGCGCATCATGCAGGCGCATCCGCGCATAGGCATCCTGCAGAGCCTCGTGGTGGGAACGCCCTCCCGCAGCGCCTTCGCGCGCATCTTCCAATTCGGCATGCGACATGGCATGCGCGCCTACACGATGGGATCGACCTGGTGGATCGGCGAATGCGGCCCGTTCTGGGGGCACAACGCCCTCGTGCGCATCGCACCCTTTGTGGAGCATTGCCATCTGCCGGTCCTGCCGGGCGGGCCGCCGCTCGGCGGCCATGTGCTGTCGCATGATCAGGTCGAGGCGACGCTCATGCGCAAGGCCGGCTACGAGGTGCGCATCCTGCCCGAGGAGGGGGGTAGCTGGGAGGACAACCCGCCGACGCTGCTGGAGTTCTCGCGCCGCGACCTTAGGTGGTGCCAGGGCAACATGCAGTATCTGAAGCTGCTCGATCTGCCCGGCCTCAAGCTGATGAGCCGCTTCCAACTCGCCTGGGCGATCCTGATGTTCGTCGGCGTTCCCGCCATGACGCTGATGATCGCGCTCGTGCCGCTGAAATTCTTCGACGGCGAGGATCTGTCGACGTTCCCATCTGGGCTCGCCATCGGGATCTACGTCACGTTCCTCACCATGTACCTGTCGCCGAAGCTCGCCGGCCTCGCCGACATTCTCCTGAGCGATGACGGCGTGCGCGGCTACGGCGGCACCGGGCGTTTCCTCGCGAGCGCGGCGATCGAGATCGTCTTCTCCTTCCTGCTCGGCGCCGTCGCCACGTTCCGCATCGCGCTGTTCATGATCGGCCTGCCGTTCGGACGCGCGGTCATTTGGAACGGGCAGGCGCGGGATGCGCACGGCATCTCCTGGTCGACGGCCGTCAAAGGGCTGTGGCCGCCGTTCCTGTTCGGCTGCGCCATCTGCGGCGCGCTCGCCTGGCTATCGCCGGCGGTGCTCCTCTGGAGCCTGCCGCTGACCTTCGGTTATCTCGTCGCCGTGCCGTTCGCGGTCGCGACCGCCTCGCCCGCATTCGGGGAGGCGCTGGCCCGCCGGCGCCTCTGCGCGGTCCCGGAAGAGCTCACGGAGCCGCCCGAGATCCGCGCCGTGCGGCAGAACGCCTGACCGGATGAGGCCGCTCGCCCGCTCCTTGCATGTCTACCACCGCGACAGCGGCCGCAACGCCCGGATGGACGCCCTCTACGCGCGCTTCCTCAACCCGGGCGACCTGGCTTTCGACATCGGCGCGCATGTGGGCGACCGCATCTCGTCCTTTCGCCGCCTCGGCGCTCATGTGGTCGCGCTCGAGCCGCAGCCGCGCCCGGCCCGCGCCATCCGGCTGATCCATCATCGCGACCCCGGCGTGACCCTGCGCCAGGCCGCCGCCGGCGAGCGCGACGGCGAGATCACGCTGCACGTCAACAGCGCCAATCCGACCGTGTCGACTGCTTCGGACGATTTCGTCCGCGCCGCCGACGGCGCCGCCGGATGGGAGGGCCAAGTGTGGGACCGGACCATCGCTGTCCCGTGCGTGACGCTCGATCGGCTGATCGCCGAGCATGGCCGCCCCGCCTTCATCAAGATCGACGTCGAGGGTTTCGAGGACCGTGTGCTCGTCGGCCTCAGCCAGCCGGTCGCGGCTTTGTCCTTCGAATTCACCACCATTGCCCGCGTGGTCGGCCAGCGCTGCCTCGAGCGCCTCGCCGCCCTCGGATCGTACCGTTTCAACGTGGCGCTCGGGGAAAGCCAAAGGCTGGAACTGCAACACTGGATTAACCCTGCCGACATGTCGGCCTATCTCCGGGAGTTGCCGCACGCGGCCAATTCCGGCGATGTCTATGCGGTTCTAGGTGCCTAGCGGTCATCCCGGCGAGCCGCGGCCAGGCTGCTTAGGATGGGGATCCAGAACACAGAACATGGCGCTGCCGGAATCCCCGTGCACTTCCGGCGGCCAAGGCCGCCTCCGGCCGGGGATGACATGAAGCGGATGACATGGAGCTGATGACCTGGCGGGGATGATATGAGTGGTGCTATGGGCCGATTTCTCGCTCTCCTCGCTGCGTTCGCGGCGTTCCTGCCCGCAGCATCGCGCGCCGCCTCCCTCGACGGCATCGCCGTCGAGGTGACGAATGCGAGCGAGCCGGTCCTGTGCGCCGAGAAGGACAACGTCACGATCAAGTTCACCTCGTCCGAGGTGCGGCGCTTCCGGCTGCAGGCCACCCACCCGGCCTATCTTGCCGGGATCGTGCAGGATCGGCACGCGCCCGACTTCACGGCTTGCGAGGATCTCTCGCCCGCCACCACCGAGGTGCGGCCGCCGCGCCAGGTCACCTTCTACGAAGACGTCGAGACTTGGCTGACCGGCACGACCTTCGCCAATTTCTGGCGCCCGCACGACGTCCCGTTTCGGGTCGGCGACCGGGTCGAGCGCGGCCTGCACGTGGTCCAACTGTGGGTGCGGCGCGACGAGCGCGCTGAAGAGGTGCTCGTCATCTACCCGGCCGACGGATACTGGCGCATCCGCCCCCTGCCGCCCGCCCATATGCGCTGGAGCGCCTACGGCTCGTCCTTCCTGGTCGGCCCCGTCGAGACGGAGGGGCGTCCGGTCGTCAACATCAAGGAGATCGCCTTCGATCCCAAAGCGATGACGTTTCGCATCAGCTTCGCCCGGGGCGGCAGCGCGACCCTCAAGCTCGAGGCGCTCGACCGGGATCGGCTGGTTCTCGACGTGCAATTCGATCAGCCCGTCGCCGGGCGACCCTTCGCGGCTTTGCGTTCCATGTACGTGACCGAGTTCAACGCCGACGTGGCGCGCATCGCTCTGCGCGAGCCGGACGCCAGGGGTTGGCGCGAGGAGCCGATCATGTCCTTTGCAAAAGGGCGGGCGACGGATGTGTGGGCGGGCCGGCTGGCGCCGTCGCGGCACAACACGAGCGCGCCCGACATGATCTTCAACCGCTTCCAGTCGACGCCGGCCGCGAGCCGCTGACAATCCGCCGCATCGCAGCCAGCAAGCGCCCGTCGATCGCTGCTAGGCCGAGCCCGATCAGGGCCATGCCGACGAAATGCTTCGGCTCAAGGCGCTCGCCGAGCACGCTCGCCCCGAGCACGATCGCGCTGATCGGAATAAGGAACGTGACCAGCATGAGGTTGGTCGCCCCGGCGACGGCAAGGATGCGAAAGTAGAGGAGATAGGCGAGCGCCGTCGACACGAGGGCGAGCGCCGCCACGGATAGAATGGCCGCTGCGCTCGGAGCCGGCAGAGTCCACGGCCGGTCAACGACGAGCGCGACCGGCAGCAGCAGAAGGCTCGAGAGCGTCAGCATCCCGGCAGCGGTCGCGAGCGGCGCGACGCCCATCGCGGTGAAGCGCCGGCCGAAGACGCCGGATACGGCGTAGCAGAGAGAGGCGATCAGGATCGCGCTTTGCGCGAGAAGATCGACGCCGGCGGTTCGCAGGGCGGCGCCGCCCATCATGACGGTCACGCCGGCGAAGCCGACGATCACGCCGGCGAGGCGGCTCGGCGTCGCCTTCTCGTCGCTTGTCCAGAGATGCGCGACGAGAACGCCGAAGAGCGGCGTCGTCGCGTTGAAGATCGATGCGACGCCGCTGGCGATATGGCTCTGGCCCCAGGCGATCAACGTGAATGGAACGACGTTGTTGAGAAGGCTCATGACGAGGAGCGCCGCCCAGATGCGCGGCTCGCGCGGCAGGGCGATGCCGCCGATCCGCAGCACGGCGAGGAGCGTCACGGCGGCGAGGCTGACCCGCAGCGTCACGAGCGTGAGCGGCGGCAATTCCTTGACGGCCACCCCGACGAACAGGAATGAGCCGCCCCACAGGACCGAGAGCGCGAGGAGCATCGCCCATTCGCGCGGCCCCATGGCCCTCTTGATCGCGCTGTCTTTCACCTTGCCGCCCCGTTGCTCCGCTATCGTCGTCACCGGACGAACGGGCGCCACCCGGTTTCTGCGGATTCCATGCGCTAGCCGGCAGAGCCCATCGGGGGGCGCAAGAGGCCCTCGACGATGCGGCGGGTCGCGTCGGGCAGCGCCGTTGGACGGCGGGTCTGCGCAGCCATGAGGACGCAGACGCTCTCGGCCGTCGCCGCCGGAGCGCCGTTCGAGACGAGCACCTGCTCGAAGGTCAA
>DASQLE010000015.1:0-4736 GCA_035630175.1 Beijerinckiaceae bacterium | reverse complement strand
CCGCATCCTAAAAGCCGCGCCTCCGAATGCACCGACGTGCCCTGGCGTTCCGAACACGGCCTATGGGTCGTGTCAAGGGAATGGCGCGGGACGTCCCGGCCATCACCCGGACGCGGAGGCCGGATGCGACGCCATTGCCGTTGCGCCAGAAGACGCATTGTGGTTTTTGACGCCGTTCACAAGTAAGCCTTGCAGGCCGTCGCATCGCCTTCCTGCCACGTCGTCCGACATCACGCGAGCGGTCCAAAGACCAAAGAGACCAACAGGAGCTTCGTAGGACGGATGGGGATCGAGAGGTCTGGACTTCGATCGGCAGCGGGGCTGCTCACGGCCGGGGCCGCCATGGTCCTGGGAGGTTCCGCGGCCATGGCCGGTTCCGTCGGCATCGCCGAGCCCTGGCAGCTCGGCATGCAGGAGATGGTGACGGAGCTCGGCCGCAGCGTGGCCCTGTTCCACGACTGGCTCGTCATCCTCATCACCCTGATCTCCCTGTTCGTCCTGGCGCTCCTCGTCATCATCATCGTCCGCTTCAATGAGAAGGCCAACCCGGTCCCGACGCGCACGACCCACAACACCATGCTCGAGGTCGCCTGGACCATCGTGCCGGTGCTCATCCTGGTGGCGATCGCGATCCCGTCCTTCCGGGTGCTGCGCGAGCAGCTTATCATCCCGCCCCACGATGTCGTAGTGAAGGCGACCGGCCATTCTTGGTATTGGAGCTACGAATACCCGTCCGATCAGGGCGGCTTCCGCTTCGAATCGAACATGATCCCGGAGAACGAGCGGAAGACCGGACAGCCCCGCCTTCTTGCCGTCGACAACGACATGGTTGTGCCGGTGAACAAGGTTGTCCGCGTGCAGGTCACCGCCGCCGACGTCCTGCACAATTACGCCATGCCGGCCTTCGGCATCAGGATCGACGCCGTCCCCGGCCGGCTCAACGAGACCTGGTTCAAGGCCGACCGTGAGGGCGTCTATTACGGGCAGTGCTCGGAGCTCTGCGGCAACGGGCATCCCTACATGCCGATCACCGTGCGCGTGGTCAGCGACCAGCAATACGCGGCCTGGCTGGCCGAAGCGAAGCAGAAATTCGCGGCTACGGACGGCGGCGTCAAACTCGCCGCCGCCCGCCACTGACGACACGCGAACAGAGGACCACAGGGTCTCCCCATGGCATACGCAGCTGACGCCCACGACGACCATCATGCCAACCCGAGCGGATGGGTGCGGTGGATGTATTCCACCAACCACAAGGACATCGGCACCCTCTACCTGCTCTTCTCCTTCTGCGCGGGGCTGGTCGGGGCGGTCTTCTCCATCCTCATGCGCATGGAGTTGCAGGAACCGGGGCTGCAGATCTTCTCGAACCCGCAGAGCTACAACGTCATGGTCACGGGCCACGGCCTGATCATGGTGTTCTTCCTGGTCATGCCGGCGCTTATCGGCGGCTTCGGCAACTGGTTCGTGCCGCTCATGATCGGGGCGCCCGACATGGCCTTCCCGCGCATGAACAACATCTCGTTCTGGCTGACGGTGGCCGGCTTCCTGCTCCTGTTCTGCTCGCTCTTCGTCGAAGGCGCGCCGGGGTCGCTCGGTTTCGGCGGCGGCTGGACGGTTTATCCGCCGCTCTCGACGACGGGACATCCGGGCCCGGCGCTCGATTTCGGCATCCTGTCCCTGCACCTCGCCGGCGCCGCCTCGATCCTCGGCGCCATCAACTTCATCACCACCATCCTCAACATGCGCGCCCCCGGCATGACGCTGCACAAGATGCCGCTGTTCGCGTGGTCGATCCTGGTCACCGCCTTCCTATTGCTTCTGGCCCTGCCGGTCCTGGCCGGCGCCATCACCATGCTGCTCACGGACCGCAACTTCGGCACCACCTTCTTCGACCCCGCCGGCGGCGGCGACCCGATCCTCTACCAGCACCTGTTCTGGTTCTTCGGCCATCCCGAAGTCTACATCATGATTCTGCCCGCTTTCGGCATCGTCTCGCACATCATCTCGACCTTCTCGAAGAAGCCGATCTTCGGCTACCTCGGCATGGCCTACGCCATGGTCGCCATCGGCGTCGTCGGCTTCGTGGTGTGGGCTCACCACATGTTCACGGTCGGCCTGTCCCTGCAGACGCAGTCCTATTTCGTCTTCGCCACGATGGTCATGGTGGTGCCGACCGGCATCAAGATCTTTTCGTGGATCGCCACCATGTGGGGCGGCTCGATCCGCTTCACGGCGGCCATGCAATGGGCGATCGGCTTCATCTTCCTGTTTACGGTCGGCGGCGTCACCGGCGTCGTGCTCGCCAATGCCGGCGTCGACCGGGCCATGCACGACACCTATTACGTGGTCGCGCACTTCCACTACGTGCTGTCGCTCGGCGCCGTGTTCATGATCTTCGCCGGCATCTATTACTGGTTCCCGAAGATGTCCGGCTACGTCATCCCGGAATGGATCGGCAAGACGCATTTCTGGATCTCGTTCATCGGCGCCAACGTGCTGTTCTTCCCGATGCACTTCCTCGGGCTCGCCGGCATGCCGCGCCGCTATGCCGACTATCCCGACGCGTATGCGGGCTGGAACCTGGTCTCCTCCATCGGGGCGTACCTGTTCTTCGCCGGCCTGCTCTTCTTCATCGGCGGCGTCATCTACACGATGTTCGTGCGCAAGGAGCGCGCGCTCGGCAATCCGTGGGGAGAGGGTGCGACCACGCTGGAATGGACGCTGCCCTCGCCGCCGCCGTTCCATCAATACGAGACGCTGCCGCGCATCGCCGACACGCATCATTGACGGCTGGGCCGGACCGGGCATCATGGCCTTGAGAACATCATGACGACCCTCGCGACCGACCTCGGCCCGACCCGCACGCCTGACACGGGCGCTGCGACGGGCGAGGTCCGCGACTATGTCGCCCTGCTCAAGCCGCGCGTGATGGTCCTGGTCGTCTTCACGGCGCTGGTCGGCATGGTGGTGACCCATCCGGACGTGCATCCGGTTCTCGCTTTCGGCTCGCTCGTCATGATCGCCGTCGGAGCCGGCGCTTCGGGCTGCCTCAACATGTGGTGGGACGCGGAGTCCGACGCCCTCATGACGCGCACCCGCGCCCGGCCGATCCCGGCGGGGCGGATCGGCCGCGACGAGGCCCTGTCGTTCGGCTTGACGCTCGCCTGTGGATCGGTGCTGGCGCTTGGGCTGATCGCCAACTGGATGGCGGCGGCGTTCCTCGCCTTCACGATCGTCTTCTACGCCGTCATCTATTCCATGTGGCTGAAGCGCTCGACGGCGCAGAACATCGTCATCGGCGGCGCCGCCGGGGCGTTCCCGCCGATGATCGGCGAGGCCGCCGTGTCCGGCACGGTGGGCGTCGAGACCTTTATCCTGTTTCTCGTCATCTTCCTGTGGACCCCGCCGCATTTCTGGGCCCTGGCGCTCGTCAAGTCCGAGGATTACGCCCGCGCCGGCATCCCGATGATGCCCAACGTCGCCGGGCCGGACAGCACCCGCCGACAGATCCTCGCCTATACCGGGCTGCTGGTCCCCGCGGCTCTCGCCCCTCTCCTCCTCGGCTTCGGCGGCCTTGCCTACGCGGCGGTCTCCGTGCCGAGCAGCGCCGGCATGATGGCGCTCGCCGTGCAGGTGTTCCGGCGCCGCGAGGGCGAGCCGGCGTTCCGCGCCGCCCAGCATCTCTTCGCCTTCTCGATCCTGTATCTGTTCCTGCTGTTCTCGGCCCTCCTGGCCGAGCACGGCCTCGGCCTGTTCCGGCCGCTCGCCGGCCTTCTCACATGAGCGTCGAGCAGCAGCACAGGCACACGCTCACGCCCGAGGAACAAAAGCGGCGGCGGGCGCGCTCGCTCGCCATCGCGCTCGCCCTCGGTGCGCTGGCCGTCCTGTTCTACTTGGTGACGATGGCGAAGCTCGGACCGCAGGTCCTCAACCGGGCGATGTGAGGGTATGAGCGCCGCGCCGCACGATCCCGCTCTCGCCCGCCGCGTGCGCGGAACCGCCGCCATCTGCCTCGGGGTCGTGATCGGCATGATCGGCCTCGCCTATGCGGCCGTGCCGCTCTACGACCTCTTCTGCCGCGTGACCGGCTTCGCGGGCACGCCGCTGCGGGGATCGGCCGGCGGCGCGCCGGTTCTCGACCACACCGTCAAGGTGCGTTTCGACGCCAACGTGGCGCCCGGTCTCGACTGGCGCTTCACGCCCGAGACCCCTGAGATCGAGGCGAGGGTCGGGGAGACGCAGACGGTCCTCTACAAGGTCCGCAACGCCGGCTCGGCCGCGGGCACCGGCACCGCGACCTTCAACGTCCAGCCCGGCCAGGCCGGCGCCTACTTCGTCAAGATCCAGTGCTTCTGCTTCCAGGAGCAGACGCTGGGGGCGGGCGAGATCATGGAGTTCCCGGTGGTGTTCTACATCGAGCCGTCCATCGCCGACGAGCCCAACCTCAAGCGCCTGACATCGATCACCCTGTCCTATACGTATTTCGCTTCCAGGAACGGCCAGCCCGTTGCGACAACGAGCGCCGCCGCGGTGCAACCGAAACTGTAGGGTGGGCACGTGACAAGCATCGGCGATTTCACCTAAAGGCACGGACAGCAGGTACGGAGACGAAGGTATGGCCGACGCCCACGAGGCTCACCACGAGGTCAAGCACGACTATCACCTGGTCGACCCGAGCCCATGGCCGCTGATCGGCGCCACGTCCGCCTTCGTGATGGCGTTCGGCCTGGTCTTCA
>DASQLE010000014.1:0-5549 GCA_035630175.1 Beijerinckiaceae bacterium | reverse complement strand
CAGGCGATCGAGCCTGAGCTCGCGGAACTCGGCGGCGTGGATTGTCATGGCATCACATTACGCGTCATCCTCGGGCGAGCGCAGCGAGACCCGAGGACCTTGTGCCGAAAATGGCGCCCTGTCGTCCTGAGGTCCTCGGGTCTCCGCCTTGGCTCCGCCCGAGGATGACGTCCTCTTTCAATTGCGCGGTCACTTGCGCTTGGCGGCGCCGACCTCCTCGTCCCAGCGCCGGAAGGCGAGCACCATCTGGTCGGGATCGAGCGGCGTCTCGATCGGGTTGTCGGCAATGAGCTTGTCGTATTCGGGACGGCCGAACTCCTTGATCGCCTTCTGGCTCTCCTCCGGCGCCATGTCGAGCGTCACGCCCTTCACGGCGGGGCCGGGATAGAAATAGCCCTCGTCGTAGGTGTAGGCCTGCTGCGGCTTGGTCAGGAGGAAGCTCATCAGGTCGAGCAGCACGGCGAGCTTGTCGTTGGGAACGCCCCTCGGCACGCACATGTAATGGGCGTCCGTGACCCAGTGGAATCCCTTGATGGCGCCGACCTTGGCCTCCTTCGGCACGACGCCGAGGACGCGCGGATTGATGTCCCAGCCGGTCGTCGTGACGGTCATGTCGCGCGAGCCCTCGCCGAGCTCCTTCATGACGGCGCCCGTTCCCGAGGGGTAGTACTCGATGGTCTCGCCGATGGCCTTCAGATACGCCCAGGTCTTGTCCCAGCCCTTCATCGGATCCTTCGGATTGGAATCGCCGAGAATGTAGGGAAGGCCCATGATGAAGGTGCGGCCGGGGCCGGAATTGGCCGGGCGCGCGTAGAGAAAACGGTTCTTGTTCCCGCGCGTCCAGGCGAGCAGCTCGTCGGCGGTGGTCGGGACGGTCTTCACCTTCGGCATGTATTCGAGCAGCGGCCCGGAGGGATAATAGGTGACGACGACGCCGTGATCCTTGGCCAGCGCCTGCATCTTGGCGGCGCCCTCCAGATAGATCTCGCCGAGATTCGGCAGCGCCTTGGCGTGCTCCTTGACGACCGGAATCCAGAGGTTCTGATCGAGGCCCGCCGAGAGGGCGTCGGTGCCGGTCAGCACCATGTCGATATCGACCCGGTTGGCGTCCTGCTGCGCCTTGATCTTGCCGGGCAGCTCGGGCGCCGGCGCCTTCGTGAAGGTAATGCGCGAGACCGCCTTCGGCTTCTCCTTGCGGTAGTTCTCGATCGCCTTCTGCGTCAGCGCCAGGTTGCCGGCGACGTCGATGATGTTGAGGGCGACGGGCGCGCTCGGCATGGCGAGCTGCGCCTGCACGCGCGCCCCGAATGCCGTCAGGCCCGCGGCGCCGGCTGCGCCCCCGACGAAGGTCCGCCGGCTGATCGTGAAGCGTGTCATCATTTCCTCCGTGGGAGCAGTCTGCGCTGCCGCTTAAAGCCCGTAAGCTCTAGAGTTTGTATGCTCGTTTGGCGAGCCCGTAGGCGAGGTCGTGGGCGACCTCATGAGCTTCATCTTCGTCCAACCGGTGCGTCACCACAAGCTCGGCCAGGTAGCCGCAATCGACCCGCCGGGCGACGTCGTGCCGGGCCGGGATCGACGGGAAGGCGCGCGTGTCGTCGTTGAAGCCGACCGTGTTGTAGAAGCCGGCCGTCTCGGTGGTCAGCTCGCGGAACCGGCGCATGCCCTCGGGGCTGTCGTAGAACCACCAGGGCGGGCCGAGGCGCAGCGCCGGGTAATGGCCGGCGAGGGGGGCGAGCTCGCGCCCGTAGCTCGTCTCGTCGAGCGTGAAGAGGATCACCGTCAGGCCCGGCTCGTTGCCGAAACGGTCGAGCAGCGGCTTCAAGGCATGCACGTAGTCGGTCGCGGTCGGGATGTCGGCGCCCATGTCGCGGCCGAAGCGCGCCAGCAGGGCGGGATTGTGGTTGCGGAACGAGCCGGGATGGATCTGCAGCACGAGCCCGTCCTCGAGGCTCATGCGGGCCATCTCGGTGAGCATCTGAGCGCGGAACAGCTCGGCATCCTCGGCCGAAGGATGGCCGCGCGTGACGCGCCCGAACAGGGCGTCGGCGGCCGGAGGCGGCAGGTCGGCCGTGCGCGCCGTCGGATGGCCGTGGTCGGTCGCGGTGGCGCCGTACGACTGGAAGAAGGCCCGCCGCTTGCGGTGCGCCGCGAGATAGCCGGCCCACGTGGCCGTGTCCTCGCCGGTGAGCTCGCCGAGGCGGGCGACGTTGTCGCGAAATCCTTGGAAATCGGGATCGACGACCGCATCGGGGCGGTAGGCCGTGATGACGCGGCCCTGCCAATGCGATTGCCGGATCATGGCGTGCCATCGGAGCTCGTCGAGCGGGCTCTCGGTCGTGGCGATCACCTCGATGTTGAAGCGCTCGAACAAGGCGCGCGGGCGGAACTCCGGCTGCCGGAGCGCGTCAGCGATGATGTCGTAATAATGATCGGCGGTCTCCGCCGAGAGCCGGCGCTCGAGCCCGAACAGCGTCGCGAAGGCGTGGTCCAGCCACAGCCGCGTCGGCGTGCCGCGGAATAGATGGTAGCGCTCGGCGAAAAGCCGCCAGATGGCGCGCGGGTCCGTCGCGACCGCGCTGCCGTCACGGCTCGCGATGCCGAGATCCTGCAGCGGGACGCCCTGGCTGTAGAGCATGCGGAAGATGTAATGGTCCGGCACCACGAACAGGCGCGCCGGATCCGGGAACGGCTCGTTCTCGGCGTACCAGCGCGGATCAGTGTGGCCGTGCGGGGAGACGATCGGCAGGGCCTTGACGTGGTCGTAGAGGCGCCGCGCCACGGCGCGGGCGGCAGGATCGGCCGGAAAAAGCCGGTCCTCGTGAATCAGCATGGCGTCTCCCGCTCGACAAAACCGGCCGGGCGGCCGACATTGGGCGAAGGCTAGAGCATGCTGCCGCAAAGTGGAAACCACTTTTCGGACGACCATCATGCCCAGCTTGTTGAATCGACAGCTTTGCTCGGCAAGACTCCTTTGCCCGGGAGAGCAGCCCTGAACGATGGAGCCGACGCCATTGGTTGACGCCGTGTCCGGAACCGAACCGGGGAGGGGGCTCGACATCGTCGCCCTCGGCGAGCCCATGATGGAGTTCAACCAGACCGGCGAGGGCGAAGGGCGGCTCTACCGGCAGGGTTTCGGCGGCGACAGCTCGAACCTCGTCATCGCCGCCGCCCGTCAGGGCGCCCGCACCGGCTACGTGACGGGCCTCGGCGACGACGTCTACGGTCGCATGTTTCTCGCTCTGTGGCGGGACGAGGGCGTCGACGCGAGCGGGGTGAAGATCGACCGCTCGGCCCCGACCGCCATCTACTTCGTCACCCATGCGGACGGGCGTCACCACTTCACGTTCTTCCGCACCGGCTCGGCCGCCAGCCGCTTCGCTCCCGCCGACCTCCCCGCCGACATCGCCACGCGGGCGCGGGTGGTGCACCTGTCCGGCATCAGCCTCGCCATCTCGGCCTCCGCCTGCGACGCCTGTCACGCGGCGGCCCATGCCGCGAAGGCGGCGGGTCGACTCGTCTCCTTCGACACCAATCTCCGGCTGAAGCTGTGGTCGAAGGACCGGGCGCGGGCCGCGATCCTCGACATGATGAAGCTCGCCGACATCTGCCTGCCGTCCTTCGACGACGTGGCCGAGCTGACCGGGCTGAGCGATCCCGATCGGCTCGTCGATCTGGCCCTCGATCTCGGCGCCAAGACCGTCGCGCTGAAGCTCGGCGCCGACGGGACGATCGTCGCGACGGGCGCCGAGCGGCACCGCCTCCCGCCATACCGGGTCGAGGCCGTGGACGCGACCGGCGCCGGCGACACGTTCGGCGGCGCCTTTCTGGCGCGGCTCCTTCAGGGCGACGATATCCGCGCCGCCGGCCGCTACGCCGCCGTGGCGGCGGCCCTGGCGACGACGGGTTACGGGGCCGTCGAGCCGATCCCGCACGCGCGCCGTGTTCAGGAGGCACTGCAATCATGGGCGGAGTGAACGCGACAGCGGCGGCGGGAGCGACCGGCTCATTCGGCCGCTCGCCTGTCATCCCGGTCGTCACAATCGACGATCCGCGCCGTGCCGTCGACCTCGCCCGCGCCCTTGTGGCCGGAGGGCTCACGGCCATCGAGGTGACCCTGCGCACGCCGGCGGCCCTCGATTGCATCCGCGCCGTGGCCGGCGAGGTCAAGGGCCTCGTCGTCGGGGCCGGTACCGTGCGCGACGCGCGGCAAGCGGACGAGGCGAGGCAAGCCGGCGCCCGCTTCCTGGTCTCGCCGGGCGCAACCGAAAGTCTGATCGAGGCGGTGCGCGAAACGGGATGCCCGTGGCTGCCGGGCGCGGGCACGGTGGGGGAGGCGATGCGTCTCGCCGAGGCCGGTTTTGCACAGTTGAAATTCTTCCCGGCCGAGCCGTCGGGAGGCGTCGCCTTCCTCAAGGCGGTAGCGCCGGTCCTGCCCGGCATCCGCTTCTGCCCGACCGGCGGCATCGACGCGAAGAATGCGTCCGCCTATCTCGCGCTGCCGAACGTGTTCGCGGTCGGCGGCTCCTGGGTCGCGCCATCAGCAGCGCTGGCAAGCGGCGATTACGCAACGATTGAACGTCTTGCCCGCGAGGCCACTGCGCTGCGCGCTTAAAGCGCCTTTCCCCTGCGCCCTCCCCGCAAAGGGGGAGGGAATGCCCACCTCACATCACGGCGCCGATCTGCCAGGGCACGAACTCGGAATCGCCGTAGCCGAGCTCTTCCGACTTGGTGCGCCGGCCCGAGGCAACCTTCAACAGGATGTCGAAGATCTCGCGGCCCTTGTCCTCGATCGCGACGCCGTCGAGGATGTCGCCGCAATTGATGTCCATGTCGTCGGCCATGCGGCGGTAGATGTCGGAATTGGTGGCGAGCTTCAGGGACGGCGTCGGCTTGGCCCCGAAGGCCGAGCCGCGGCCGGTCGTGAAGGCGATGAGGTTGGCGCCGCCCGCGACCTGGCCCGTCGCCGCCACCGGATCGTAGCCGGGCGTGTCCATGTAGACGAAACCCGTCTCGCGCACGGGCTCGGCATATTCGTAGACGGCGCGCAAGGTGGATTGGCCGCCTTTGGCGGCGGCGCCGAGCGACTTTTCCAAGATGGTGGTGAGCCCGCCGGCCTTGTTGCCGGGCGAGGGATTGTTGTTCATCTCGCCGCCGTTGCGGGCGGTGTAGTCCTCCCACCACTTGATGCGCGCGACGAGCTTCTCGCCGACGGCGCGCGTCGCGGCGCGGCGGGTCAGGAGGTGCTCGGCGCCGTAGATCTCGGGCGTCTCCGACAGAATCGAGGTGCCGCCGTGACGGACGAGGAGGTCCGAGGCGGCGCCGAGGGCCGGATTGGCGGTGAGGGCGGAATAGCCGTCCGAGCCGCCGCATTGCAGGGCGAGGATCAGTTCAGAGGCGGGCCGGGTCTCGCGCCGCGCCCGCGCGGCGATCGGCAGCATGTCGCGAATGCTGGCGGCGATGGCCTCAACGGTCTTCTTGGTGCCGCCCGTCTCCTGGATGGTGAGCGTGCGGAAGGTGTCGGTCTCCTCGATCCCGTATTCCTTCTTCAT
>DASQLE010000013.1:0-4682 GCA_035630175.1 Beijerinckiaceae bacterium | reverse complement strand
CCGTCGAACAGCTCCGCGGCGAGGTCGACGGCGCGGCCGATGCTGCCGATCTGCGGCGCCGAGTCGAAGGTCGAGCAAACCTTGTAATGGACGACCGGCGCTCCGAGCGATTTCAGGAGCCGGAAGACCGGCGGCAGATGCCGGTCCATCCAAGCGGGATCGCGCGAGCGTGCGACGCCGGCGATGCCGATGCCGCGGAAGCCGGCGAAAGCGGCGAGGCGCTCGGGCGTCGGCGGCGCCAAGAACAGCACCGTCTCGAGGCCCGCGAAGGCGAGCGCCTCCATGGCGGCCGACGAGCCGGTGAAGTCGTCGCCGTAGAAGGCGACGAGCGGCCCGTCCGGCAGCGCGCGCGGAGCGCTCATGCGGCGATCTCCAGCGCCCGGCCGAGCTCGGGATGGGTGCGCGCATGCTCTTCGAGCGGGATGCCGGCGATCGCCGCGTCCCAGGCCACGCGCAGCGAGCGCACGCCCGCCGCCGGCCCGTCGGGATGGGCCATGATGCCGCCGCCGGCCGTCATCAGGAGGTCGGTCGATTGCAACGCCGCGTAGGTCGCATGCGCCTGCCGCGCCGATTGCCCGGAGGAGAAGACGGGCATCACGGTGCACGGCTTGTCGGCGAACATCGGCGTCAGGCAGGCCCGCGCCGATGCGATCACGCTGTCGTCCGGCTCGGAGAACTTGTTCTGCAGGCCGTTGACATGCATGTGGTCGGCACCCGCCAGCCGCCACAGCTTTTGCCAGGCCGTGTAGGACCAGCCGAGCAGCGGATGGCGGGAAAGATAGCCCCAGCCGTTGCGGTGCGCGTGGATCGGCAGCTCGCTGAAGCGGCCGAGCTCGATCATGCCGACCAGTCCGACCGAGTTCAGGCTCGCCATCAGGCAGGTGGCGCCGTTCGCGAGCAGCGTGTCGTGACGCCGCCGCATCTGATCGAGATCGCCGGTGAGGTTGAAGGCGAACATGGTCTTCTTGCCGGTGCGGTCGGCCTCGGCGTCGATGACGCGCATGACGGCGCGGACGCGCTCGTCGAACGGACAGATCGGCCCGTCCGACTGCAACTCGTCGTCCTTGATGAAATCGATGCCGGCGGCGCAGAGCTCGGCGACGAGCGCCGCCGTCGCTTCGGGGTCGAGCCCGACGCTCGGCTTGATGATGGTGCCGATCAGGGGCCGGCCCTCGACCCCGGCGAGCCGGCGCGTGCCGGCGATGCCGAAGCGCGGACCGGGATAGGCGGCCGCGAAGGCCGGCGGCATGCGGATGTCGAGCAGCCTCAGCCCGCTCACGGCCCTGAGCTCGAACAGGTTGCCGGCAACCGCGGCGACGAGGTTGGGCAGCGACGGGCCGAGATTCGCCAGCGGCCAGGACAGGGTCACGGTGGCGCGCGTGATGCGCTCGCCGTCCACGCTGCCGGCCGACGGCAGCGACCGCCGCGGCACGGCCTCGTCGAGGATGTCGAGGGCGGCGACGCGCGCGGCCGAGCGTTCCTTGAGCTCCGGCGTCTCGCCGGGGACCGGCACGAAGGTGCCGCTCGACTGCTCGCCGGCCATGATCTCGGCGGCGCGGCGCGGATCGATCGGCGTCTCGAGCAGGTAGTCGGCTTCGATGCGGTCGGTGAGCATGTCGCGATTGGCTCTCAAGCGGCGCGGCAGGTCAGGCCGCCGTCGACGGGCAGGCTGATTCCAGTGATGTAGGCGGCCTCGTCGGAGGCGAGGAACAGGGCGGCATGGGCGACGTCCCAGGCGGTCCCCATCCGCCCCGTCGGGCAGGCCGCGTCGCGCGCCGCGACCATTTCGGCCGCGTTCGCGTATTGATCGGAGATCTGCTGGTAGATGAGCGGCGTGTTCATGAGGCCGGGCATGATCGCGTTCACGCGAATGCCGTCGCGGGCATATTGCAGCGCGAGGCCCATGGAAAAATTGTTCACCGCCGCCTTGGCCGCGTAATAGGCCGCGTAAGGGTAGCCGGTGTAGCGGATCGCCGCGACCGACGAGACGTTGACGATGGCGCCGGATTTCTGCGCCAGCATGTGCGGCAGCACGTGCTTGCAGGTGATGAAGCAGCTCGTGACGTTGAGGTCGAAGGAGCGCCGCCAGGCGGCCTCGTCGAGCTCGATCGGGCCGCCCATGGCGGCATAGCCGACATTGTTGTGCAGGACGTCGATGCGCCGATGCGCGGAGACGATGCCGGCGACGAGATCGGCGACGGCAGCGGAATCGGTGACGTCGCAGGCATGGGCCGAGGCGCGCCCGCCCTCCCCGGTGATGATGCCGGCCGTCTCGTCGGCCGCCGCGCGGTCGATGTCGACGCAGATCACGGTTGCGCCGTTGCGCGCGAAGAGCACGGCCGTCGCCTTGCCGTTGCCCCATCCGGGACCGACCGAGCCGGCCCCGAACACGACCGCGATCTTGTCCTTCAGGCGATCGGACATGCTACCGGCCCAGAGCCGTTCGACATCCGTCCACGCAACCACGCGGCGCCTGTTCCCTGTCCTGGCATATTCCACCCTGTCTTAATTGCTTGTTTTGCCAGGACCCTAGGCCGGGACGGGGCGGCTTGATATTGCAAATCGGCGCAGGCTGATGTGAGATTTCCTCTCATCACGGGCCTCACGAGGCGCTCATGGCTCCGCCCCGTCTTCCGCTCAACGCCTTGCGCGCCTTCGAGACGACGGCGCGGCTCGGCAGCATGTCGGCCGCGGCGCGCGATCTCGGCGTGACCCACGGCGCGGTCAGCCGCCATGTCCGCGAGCTCGAGGCCGAGTTCGGTCTGCCGCTCCTGCGCCGGCTGCCGAAATCGGTGGAGCCGACGCCGGCCGGCGCCCAGCTCGCCGCCACCCTCGGCGAGGCGTTCCAGCTGATGCATCTCGGTGTGTCGCGCCTCGCCTCGAGCCCGCTGACCCTGTCGTGCTCGGCGACGATCATGATGTTTTGGCTGCTGCCGCGGCTGGGCCGGTTCAAGCGCGACCATCCGGAGATCGACATCCGCCTCAACGTCAATTACGGCGCGGTCGATTTCGTGCGCGACGAGATCAGCCTCGCCATCCGGTCGAGCATGTTCAAGCCGCCGCAGGACGTGGTCATCCGCTCGCTGCTGCGGGAGGAGATCGGCCCGATCTGCCATCCCGACTACGCGGCGCGGCTCGGCCTCGACGCACCGGACGATCTCGCCCGCGCCCGCATCCTCGGCACGACCACCCGGCCGGCCGCCTGGGACGAATGGCTGGCGGCGGTCGGCCGGGCCGATCTCAGCCTCGCCAGCCACGAGCACTACGCCCACTTCTATCTCCTGATCCAGGCGGCCGCCTGCGGCCTCGGGGTGGCGCTGGCGCCGCGCCTTCTGGTGCAGGACGAGATCCGCCACGGGCATGTCATCGCGCCCTTCGGCTTCGTGCCGGGGCCGCACGCGCTGAGCCTGTGGGTGGCGCCGCATCTGCGCCTGCGCGCGGACGTGCGTCGGCTGTCGAGCTGGATCGAGAGCGAAATGCAGACGCTCGGCGCCGACGACGGAACGCCCGCCGTAGAGCGGCCGCTATCGGCGTTGCCGTTCAACGAGAGCGCCGCCAGCCGGCCGAGCGGCGGCATCGCCGTTTGACGCGAGCCGATTTGACGCAAGCGCAATCGGTTCTAATGAAGAGCGATGGCGCAACGTCGCCGCGCGTGTCGCTGTCCCATCCCCAGGGGCTCGGCGCCATTGAGGAAACGCGGGCGTCCGTCGGGCGCCGATCAGGAGTGTGACATGATCCTATCCCGTCGTCGGCTGCTGGCCGGCTCGACCGCTCTCGGCGGGCTCGTGGCGGCGCCGTTCGTGGCGCGCGCGCAGGGGGCGGAGTTCGCCTACAAATACGCCAACAACTTGCCTATTACGCACCCCATGAACACACGCGCCCGCGAGATGGCCGACGCCGTCAAGGCGGAGACGGACGGGCGCGTCGAGATCACCATCTTCCCGTCCAACCAGCTCGGCTCCGACACCGACATGCTGAGCCAGGTGCGATCCGGCGGCATCGAGTTCTTCACCCTGTCGGGACTGATCCTCGCGACGCTCGTGCCGCCGGCGAGCATCAACGGCATCGGCTTCGCCTTTCCCGATTACGAGTCGGTGTGGAAGGCCATGGACGGCGAGCTCGGCGCCTATGTCCGCGCCCAGATCGCCAAGGCCAACCTCGTCGCCATGGACAAGATCTGGGACAACGGCTTCCGCCAGACCACCACCTCCACCAAGCCGATCGCCGGTCCCGACGATTTCCGCGGCCTCAAGCTGCGCGTGCCGGTCAGCCCGCTCTGGACCTCGATGTTCAAGGCCCTCGAGGCGGCACCGGCCTCGATCAACTTCTCGGAAGTCTACACGGCCCTGCAGACCAAGGTGGTCGACGGCCAGGAGAACCCGCTCGCCATCATCGCGACGGCGAAGCTCTACGAGGTGCAGAAATACTGCTCGCTCACCAACCACATGTGGGACGGCTTCTGGTTCCTCGCCAACCGCCGCGCCTGGGAGCGGCTGCCCGACAATCTGCGCACGATCGTCGCCAAGCATATCAACGCGGCCGGCGAGAACGAGCGCGGCGACGTCGCCAAGCTGAACGCCTCGCTGCAGGAGGAGCTCGCCGGACGCGGCATGGTGTTCAACCGCCCCGACATCGCGCCCTTCCGCGACAAGCTTCGCAAGGCCGGCTTCTACGGGGAGTGG
>DASQLE010000012.1:0-5249 GCA_035630175.1 Beijerinckiaceae bacterium | reverse complement strand
CCCCTGTTCACGGGCTTCATGTATGCCAGCGTCGGCTCCTATATGGCGCGCGCGGTGCGGCTGTTCGACATGCGCTTTTCCCGTTATCCGCCGTTCCCTTGGACGGTCGCCCTGGCGGCCGCCATCTACGCCAAC
The DNA here is from genome assembly GCA_035630175.1 of Beijerinckiaceae bacterium. Taxonomy (GTDB): domain Bacteria; phylum Pseudomonadota; class Alphaproteobacteria; order Rhizobiales; family Beijerinckiaceae; genus JAJKJG01. Next base: position 5,114 of record DASQLE010000012.1, on the reverse strand, counting down.
TTCTTCACGCATCACTACCTGTTCGACTTGCGCTACGTTCTGTTCGCGGCCGCCTTCGCCATCTACGGCCGGACGCGCATCTATTTCACGATCGACGCCGTGCCGCGCTGGATGCCGCTGCTGCTCGCCGCTTTCCTGACGTCGATCTTCCTCTGGATCGCCGAGAACGTCGGAACGCTGACCGGAACGTGGCTCTATCCGACGCAGTCGCTGTCGGGCTGGCGGCCCGTGACCTTGCACAAGATGGGCGCCTGGTTCCTGCTCCTGATCATCTCCTTCGTGCTCGTGACGCTGGTCCACCGTCCGCGTGCGCCGGGCGATCGGGGAGACCCGGTCGGCCTCCGGGGCCGGAGATCATGACGGCCCGGCTCGCCGCGGCGCGCGCGGCGCTCAAATCGGTGTTCGGCTACGACGATTTCCGGCCCGGCCAGGCCGAGATCGTCGCCGCCGTCCTGGCCGGACAGGACGTGCTCGCGGTCATGCCGACCGGCAGCGGCAAGTCCATGTGCTATCAGCTCCCGGCCCTGGTCGACGGCGCGCTCACCGTCGTGGTGTCGCCGCTGATCGCCCTGATGCGCGACCAGGTGCGCCAGATGGCCTCGGTCGGCGTGCCGGCGGCGACGCTCAACTCCATGGCCACGGACGAGGAGGCGCTCGAGGTCTGGCGGCTCCTGCGCTCCGGCGCCCTGCGCCTCCTGTTCGTCTCGCCGGAGCGCCTCATGACCGATGGGCTGGCCGTGCGCCTGAAGGAGCTCGGCGCACGGCGGCTCGCCATCGACGAGGCCCATTGCGTCTCGCAATGGGGCCATGATTTCCGGCCCGAATATCGGGAAATGGCGCGCGTCCGCGCGGCCTTGGGCGACGTGCCGACGCTCGCCCTCACGGCGACCGCGGACGAGACGACGCGGGCGGACATCACCGAGCGGCTGTTCCCGAAGAAGCCGCAGGTCTTCGTCCACTCGTTCGACCGCCCCAACATCGCCTTGCGCTTCGCAGCCAAGGACCAGCCCCGGCGGCAGCTCGGCGATTTCCTCGGCGGCTACCGCGGCGAGAGCGGCATCGTGTATTGCTCGTCGCGCAAGCGCACCGAGACCCTCGCCGCGTATTTCAAGGACCATGGGTTCCGCGCGCTGCCCTATCATGCCGGGCTCGATCAGCGCCTGCGCGGCAAACATCAGGACGCCTTCCTGCAGGAGGACGGGGTCGTCATGGTGGCGACCGTCGCCTTCGGCATGGGCATCAACAAGCCCGACGTGCGCTTCGTTTGCCACGCCGACATGCCGGCCAATGTCGAGGGCTATTACCAGGAGATCGGCCGCGCCGGGCGCGACGGATTGCCGGCCGACACGCTCACCCTCTACGGCCTCGACGACATGGCCCTGCGCCGCCGCCAGATCGACGAGAAGGACGTCCCGAACGAGCGGCGCCGGATCGAGCAAAGGAAGCTCGAGGCGATGATCGCCCTGTGCGAGGCACCGTCCTGCCGCCGTCAAGCGCTGCTCGCCTATTTCGGCGAGGCGAGCGGACGTTGCGGCCATTGCGACGTGTGCGCCGGCACGGTCGCCACCTACGACGCCACAATCGACGCCCAGAAGGCGCTCTCGGCCGTGATGCGCACGGGCCAGCGCTTCGGCGCCGGCTATATCGCGGACGTGCTCGGCGGCCGCGACAGCGACGCCCTCCGCCGCAACGGGCACCACAGCCTGAAGACCTTCGGGATCGGCGCCGACCGGCCGCAGCGGGTATGGCGCTCGCTCATCCGCCAGCTCTTCGCCGCCGGCGCCCTCGAGGAGACCGGCGGCGAGTATCCGGGCCTGCGCGTCACGGGCAAGGGCGAGGCCATCTTGTTCGGGCGCGAGACGATCGCCCTCCGCGCCGAGCCGGACCGCCGCCCTCGCGTGGCGCGGGGTGAGCGCGTCGCCGGGGCGACGGGAGGCCTCGACCCGCAGGGCCAGGACCTGTTCCAGCACCTGCGCGCCCTGCGCGCCGCCATCGCCCGCGACGAGGGCGTCGCGGCCTTCATCATCTTTCCCGACCGCACGCTCCTCGAGATGGCGCGTCTGCGTCCGGTCGACCTCGCCGCCCTCCGCCTCGTCCACGGGGTCGGCGAGCGCAAGCTCGCCGCCTTCGGGCCGGTTTTCGTGAAGGCGATCGCCGAGTTCCTAGGCAAACCGTAACCCTCCCCCCTCGGCGGGGCAGGGCGGACTCGGGCGAAGCCTGAGCCGGGGAGGGGCAAACTTGACGGAAGCGGACGCCCCTCTCCCGCCGGCCTTCGGGCGGCACCCTCCCTCGCAGAGGGGGAGGGTTTTTCGTGGAGATTCACGCGCGCGCGTGCGCGCGCGGGGGTGAAATTTCAAGCGCGAGAGCCTAAATAATTGATCTCACGAATCGTTGAGGCGCGCTCCCCCTTCCCGCGCCCGCAAGGACCCACCCATGGCAGAGCCGGCCCGCAATCTCGAACCCGATTCCTATGGCGCGGATTCGATCAAGGTCCTGAAAGGGCTCGATGCCGTGCGCAAGCGGCCGGGCATGTATATCGGCGACACCGACGACGGCTCCGGCCTGCACCATATGGTCTACGAGGTCGTCGACAACGCCATCGACGAGGCCCTGGCCGGCCACGCCACCGAGGTCACGGTCACGCTCAACGCCGACGGCTCGTGCACGGTCACCGATAACGGCCGCGGCATCCCGACCGATATCCATCGCGAAGAGGGCGTCTCGGCGGCGGAGGTCATCATGACCCAGCTTCACGCCGGCGGGAAGTTCAACAACACCGCCGAGAGCGGCAACGCCTACAAGGTCTCGGGCGGCCTGCACGGGGTCGGCGTGTCCGTCGTGAATGCCTTGTCGACCTCCCTCAAGCTGCGCATCTGGCGCGACGGCAACGAGCATTTCATGGAATTCCGCCACGGCGACCCGGTGGCGCCGCTCGCCGTCGTCAGCCGGGCGGAGGGCCGGCGCGGCACGGAGGTGACGTTCCTGCCGAGCCAAGAGACCTTCTCCATGGTGGAGTTCGACTATGCCACCCTGGAGCATCGCCTGCGCGAGCTCGCTTTCCTCAATTCCGGCGTCCGCATCGTGCTCACGGATGCGCGGCATCCGGAGGTCAAGCGCGAGGAGCTGTTCTACAGCGGCGGCGTCGAAGCCTTCGTGCGCTACCTCGATCGCTCCAAGGCGGCCGAGCTGCAGCGGCCGATCATGGTCAATGCCGAGCGCGACGGCGTCGGCGTCGAGGTGGCCTTGTGGTGGAACGACTCGTTCTACGAGAGCGTCTTGTGCTTCACGAACAACATCCCGCAGCGCGACGGCGGGGCGCATCTGACGGGCTTCCGCGCCGCTTTGACCCGCCAGGTCACCGGTTACGCCGAATCCGCCGGGCTCATGAAGAAGGAGAAGGTCTCCCTGACCGGCGACGATTGCCGCGAGGGGCTGACCGCGATCGTGTCCGTGAAGGTCCCGGATCCGAAGTTCTCCTCGCAGACGAAGGATCGGCTGGTTTCGTCCGAGGTGCGTCCGATCGTCGAGGGTCTTGTCAACGAGGGCCTCAGCGCCTGGCTTGAGGAGAACCCGAGCGAAGCCAAGAAGGTCGTCGACAAGGTCGTGCGCGCCGCGCAGGCCCGCGAGGCGGCGCGCAAGGCGCGCGACGCCATCCGCAAGGATGCGCTCGGCGTCACCTCCTTGCCCGGCAAGCTCGCCGATTGCCAGGAAAAGGACCCCGCAAAAAGCGAGCTGATCCTCGTCGAGGGCGACTCGGCCGGTGGCTCGGCGAAGCAAGGGCGCGACCGCACGTTCCAGGCGGTCCTGCCTCTGCGCGGCAAAATCCTCAACGTCGAGCGTGTGCAGCCGGTGAAAATGCTCTCGTCCGAGCAGATCGGGACGCTGATCACCGCTCTCGGCGTCGGCATCGAGATCGGCAACCAGAAGGATGACGATGCGGGCGCACGCGGCGTGCGCTTCACCCTCGACAAGCTGCGCTACCACCGCATCGTCATCATGACTGACGCCGACGTGGACGGCGCGCACATTCGCACGCTCCTGCTGACGTTCTTCTACCGCCAGATGCCGGAGCTGATCGAACGCGGCCATCTCTACATCGCCCAGCCGCCGCTCTACAAAGCGACGCGCGGCAAGTCGGCGCTCTACCTCAAGGACGAGCGCGCTCTCGAGGACTTTTTGATCGACGCCGGCATTGACGGCGCCAGCCTGCGTCTCGCCTCGGGCCTCGAGTTTTCAGGCCCGCAACTGAGGGCCTTGATCGACGAGGCGCGCCTCGTGCGCACCGTCGTCAACGGTCTGCATAGCCGTTACGACCGCGGCGTCGTCGAGCAGGCGGCCATCGCCGGCGCGCTGCGCTCCGGCCTTGCCGACGATCCCGAGCGCGCGGGGGCCGCCGCCGATTATATCGCCCATCGGCTCGACGCGCTGGCCGACGACATCGAGCGCGGCTGGACCGGCGAGGCGCGTGACGGCGGCTATGCCTTCAGCCGCACCCTGCGCGGCGTCAAGCAGGTGGCGGCGCTCGACGCGGCGCTCATCGACAGCCAGGAAGCGCGCAAGCTCGACGAGCATGCCGCGCCCTTGCAGGAGGTCTACGCCAAGCCAGCCGCCCTCGTGCGCAAGGGCGAGGAGACGGTCATCCACGGGCCGCTGGCGCTGTTCGACGCCGTCATGGCCTTCGGGCGCAAGGGGTTGCAACTGCAGCGCTACAAGGGCCTCGGCGAGATGACGGCGCAGCAGCTCTGGGAGACGACCCTCGACCGCGAGGTGCGATCCCTCTTGCAGGTCAGGGTCAAGGACACGATGGACGCCAATGACTTGTTCGACAAGCTGATGGGCAACATCGTCGAGCCGCGCCGAGAGTTCATCCAGGAGAACGCACTCTCGGTCGCCAACCTCGACGTGTGAGCGAGAGTCTCAGGAAGGACGACCTGCTTCAGGCCGACAGCGCCCCGAGAGGGAAAGCCGGGCAAGACGCCCGGCCAGCCCTAGATCACGATGCGTTTTTGATTGATTCAATCAAAACGCATCGTGATCGTTCTAAGGAGTTGAGCATGCTGTCGCCCGAACAGTGGTCTCCACTTTTCGGCAGCCTGCTCCGGTCAGCGGCAGAT
>DASQLE010000011.1:0-4365 GCA_035630175.1 Beijerinckiaceae bacterium | reverse complement strand
CAGGGCCTCATCATGTTCGATCGCGACCTGCGCGTGCAGGTGTGCAACCGCCGCGCCGTCGAGCTCCTCGACCTGCCGTTCGCGCTGATGCGGTCCCGCCCCCGCTTCGAGGACATCAAGCGCTACGAGTTCGAGCGCGGCGAGTTCGGCAAGGTCGACCAGCAGTTTGGGGAATGGCTGCGCGGCCACGGGCTCCAGCGCACCTTCCATACCGTCGAGCGTGAACGCCCCAACGGCACGGTTCTCGAGGTCAGGACGGCGCCGATCGGCGACGGCGGGGCCGTGCGCACCTACACCGACATCACGGCGCGCAAGGATGTGGAGAAACATATCGCGCATATGGCCCGGCACGACGCCCTGACGGAGCTCCCCAATCGCCTTCTGCTGCGCGAGCGCCTCGAGGAGGCGCTCGCCCGGCTCGATCGGGCGGGCGAGACGCTCGCGATCCTCGGTCTCGATCTCGACCGGTTCAAAGCGGTCAACGACACGCTCGGCCACCCGGTCGGAGACGTGCTTCTCAAGGCGGTCGCCGCCCGCATCCGGGGATGCCTGTCGGAACAGGACACGATCGGGCGTCTCGGCGGCGACGAGTTCGCCATCATCCAGGTCGGCGCCAAGCAGCCGCACGGAGCCAGGATGCTCGCCCAGCGGCTGGTCGAAGCGATGCCGGAGCCGTTCTCCGTCGAGGGCAACACGCTCAATGTCGGCGTGAGCATCGGCATCGCGTTGGCGCCGTCCGACGGCCTCGACGTGGATACGCTCCTGAAACGCGCCGATCTGGCTCTGTACCGCGCCAAAGCCGAAGGGCGCAGCCGATTCAGCTTCTTCGCAGCCGGGATGGACACGGAAGCTGAGGCGCGCCGGGCTCTCGAGACAGACCTCCGCGACGCGCTCGCCAAGGGCGAGTTCCAGCTCTGCTACCAGCCCTTCATGAACCTCGCGCAAGGACAGGTGACCGGGTTCGAGGCGCTGCTGCGCTGGCACCACCCCGTCCGCGGTGCCGTGGCGCCGGCGGACTTCATCCCGCTCGCCGAGGAGACCGGGCTGATCATCCCGCTCGGCGAGTGGATCCTCCGCCAGGCCTGCGCGGAGGCGGCCCAGTTCCCGGAGACGGTCTGCATCGCCGTCAACGTCTCCGTCGTGCAGTTCCGCAACCCGCACTTCGTCCCGTTCGTCGTCTCGGCCCTTGCCGCCGCCGGCCTCTCGCCGCACCGGCTGGAGCTCGAGATCACGGAAACGGTTCTGATGGAGGAAAGCGAAGCGACCTTGAAGACGCTGCGTCACTTGCGCAGCCTCGGCGTGCGCGTCTCCCTCGACGATTTCGGCACCGGCTATTCGAGCTTGAGCTATCTCAGCAGCTTCCCGTTCGACAAGCTGAAGATCGACCGCTCGTTCGTCAGCGGTCTCGGCACGAACCCCGATTGCGCCGCCATCGTCCGGGCCATCGTCGGTCTCGGCACGAGCCTCGGCATGACGATCACGGCCGAAGGCGTCGAGACCCCCGCGCAGCTCGATTTCATCCGTGCGGTCGGCTGTTCCGAAGCCCAGGGCTACCTCATCGAACGGCCGCAACCCGTCGCCGACGCGGTCCGCATCCTCGCGCAGGACCGCGCCGCCGCCGCGGCGTGAACGTCAGCCCGAAAGGATGCCGGCTTTCAAGCGCTCGAGGTAAGCGGCGACGTTCTCCTTAAGCCTCGCCCCGCCATGCAGGCCGAGCTTGCTGCGGCGCCAGAGGATGTCGTCGGTGGTTTGCGCCCATTCCTCCCGGACGAGATAGTCAATCTCCCGCTCCGTCAGCCCCGCCCCGAGGTCGCGGCCGAGATCGTCGAGGCTGGCCGCGTCGCCGAGCAGCCGCTCGACGCGCGTGCCGTAGGCGCCGGCCAGGCGCCGCACGAGCTCGGCGGGAAGCCAGGGCCGCCGCGCACCGAGTTCGGCCCGGAAGGCGCCGAGATCGCCTCCTGCGAGGTCGCCGCCGGGCAGCGGCGCGGCGCCGGTCCACGGCCGGCCGAGCCCGGGCAAATGCGGCTGCAGCTGACGCAGGGCGTGTTCGGCGAGGCGCCGATAGGTCGTGATCTTGCCGCCGAAGATCGACAACACGGGCGGGCACCCCTCCTCGACCGCGACATCGAAGACGTAATCGCGCGTCAGGGTCGAGGCATCCTCCGCGGCGTCGTCGTAGAGCGGGCGCACGCCCGCATACGACCAGACCACGTCGTCCGGCCGCACGGCCGCCTTGAGAAAGCGGCTCGCCGAGGCGCAGAGATACTGCGCTTCCGCCGGGCTGATGGCGACCTCGCCGGGATCGCCTCCGAAGAACTCGTCCGTCGTGCCGATCAGCGTGAAGCGCTGCTCGTACGGAATGACGAACACGATGCGTCGGTCGGGGTTCTGCAGAATATAGGCCTGCTCGCCCGCATACAGACGCGGCACGACGATGTGGCTGCCCTTGACGAGCCGCAGCTTGCTCGGCCCGGCGCGGCCGATTCCCCGCCGCAGGACCTGCTCGACCCACGGCCCGGCGGCGTTCACCAGGATGCGCGCCGCGGCCGTCTCGACGGCCCCGGAGGCCGGCGCGATCGTCGCCCGCCAATGCCCGCCCTCCGGCATGGCCGAGACGAAACGGCAGCGCGTCCGGACCACGGCTCCGCGCTCGGCGGCGTCGATGGCGTTGAGCACGACGAGACGGCTGTCGTCGACCCAGCAATCGGCATACGTGAAGCCCCGCGTGAAGCCGGGCTTGAGGGGCTCTCCCGCAGGCGTCCGTTGCAGGTCGAGCGCGCCCGAAGCCGGCAGGCGCGAGCGCGGCGCCAGGTGGTCGTATAGGAAAAGGCCGGCCCTGATCATCCAGGCCGGCCGCAAGCTGGCGTCGTGCGGCAGCACGAAGGTCAGCGGCGTGACGATATGCGGCGCGATCGCGAGCAGCACCTCGCGTTCCGCCAGCGCCTCCCGCACCAGCCGGAACTCGTATTGCTCGAGGTAGCGGAGGCCGCCGTGGATCAGCTTGCTGGACGCCGACGACGTGCCGCTCGCCAGATCGCTCTGCTCGACCAGAAGCACGCTCAGGCCGCGGCCGACGGCATCGCGGGCGATGCCGACACCGTTGATGCCGCCGCCGACGACGAGGAGGTCGTATATCCCGTCCTGCTTACTCATTCCCTGCTCGTGCGCGCTCCTCACAGCGCCGCGAATCCACTCTCTAAGCATCATTCCGCGAAGTGTGACACGGTTCGCGGACCAAATGATGCGGCAAAGAACCTAAGCAGCCTGTCGTGGGCCACCCCACGACAGGCTGCTTAGGCCATAACGATAAACCGTGAACAGAGGCCGACTGCCGCGTCTCCGGGCCTTGGAACTCGCCCCGAGGCTGCCCGTTCCACTCCTATGCCGGAGCCTTCCTTGGCGCAGCCTGTCCCGTCGCCGCCGCCCCGCATCGCATTCGACTTGCCGCCGCGAACCCGCAACGCGGACGGGCGCCTGCGCACGGTCGGCATCGAGATCGAGTTCGCCGGGCTGACCGCGGAAGCCGCCGCCAAGGCGCTCGCCCTGTCGCTCGGCGGCGGCGTCAACCAAAAGGATCCGCACGCCTTCATGGTCAAGAATTCGGCGCTCGGGGACCTCGCCGTGGAGCTCGACCTGCGCTACGTCCATCCGGTCAGGACGAAGGCTTCTTTCCTGAATCTCGGCGCGGTGCTGGCCGCGTGGCTCGGCTCCGCCATCCGGCACGTGGTGCCTTGCGAATTGGTGACAGCGCCCCTGCCGATCGACCGTCTCGACCGGGTCGACCGCCTCTTGTCCGTGCTGCGCGAGGCCGGCGCCAAGGGAACCCAGGACGGCGCCCTCTACGCCTTCGGCCTGCATTTCAATCCGGAGGCGCCGGCGCTCGACATCGAAACGATCCTGTCGATCGTCAAGGCGTTCGTCCTCTTGAACCCCTGGCTTCGCCGCCAGGTGGCGCCGGATGCGACGCGCGAGCTTCTCGGCTTCGCCGATCCCTTCCCGCCCGATTACGTCCGCCGCATCGCCGACCCGGATTACTGGCCCGGCTGGGACCAATTCATGACGGACCACCTCGCCGCCAACCCGACCCGCAACCGCGACCTCGATCTGCTGCCGCTCCTCGCCTATCTCGACGAGGCGGGGGTGCGCGCCCGGTTGCCGAACGAGAAGATCAACCGACGGCCGACCTTTCACTACCGGCTCCCGGACGCGCGCCTCAGCGATCCCGGCTGGAGCATCGCGCCCGACTGGAACCGCTGGGTGGCGGTCGAGCGCGTCGCCGACGACCGCGACCGGCTCGACGCGCTCGGGCGCGCCTATCTCGCCTTCGCGGGCGAGGCGAAGAGCTGGGCGGAGCTGTCGGAAAGG
>DASQLE010000010.1:0-2154 GCA_035630175.1 Beijerinckiaceae bacterium | reverse complement strand
GAATATGTCGATCTCGCCCACGCCTTCTTCGATAGCGAGGAGCCCAAGGTGGTGAACGGCATATTGGATAAGCTCGCACGGGAATGCCGTCCGACGGAATTCGGCGCCGAGGGCTCGAACAATGGCTGAGCGCGCGGAAGGCGGCAGGCTCGACGAGTTCGAGATCATCAGCCGCTACTTCGCGCCTCTGGCAACCGACAAGGCTTCCCTTGGTCTCAAGGACGACGCTGCCGTGCTGGTCGTTCCCGATCGGCAGGAACTGGTGATAAGCTGCGATACGCTGGTCGAAGGTGTGCATTTCCTGGCCGACGATCCCGCCGATACGGTGGGGCACAAGGTGCTGGCGGTGACTTTGTCCGACCTCGCCGCGAAGGGCGCTCGCCCCTACGCCTATCTGCTGGCGCTCTCGCTTCCGCCCGAGACGACGGCCGCTTGGTTGGAAGCCTTCGCTTCGGGCCTCGGCGAGCTGCAGCGCGAGGCCGGAATAGCGCTGATCGGCGGCGACACGACGGCCACGCCTGGACCGCTCAGCATCACCGTGACGGGGCTCGGTCAGGTTCTGCATAGCCATGTCGTCTTGCGCTACGGCGCCAAGCCGGGAGACCGCCTTTATGTGACGGGAACGATCGGCGACGCCTGTTTAGGGCTTCGGCTCCTGCGCGATCCGTCACTCGCGCAGACGTGGGGTTTGTCGCAGGCGGACACCGCGTTTCTCATCGAGCGCTACCGCGAGCCCGTCGCCAGGACCTCGTGCGCTCTTCTCGTCCGCAATTTCGGCCAGGCCGCCATCGATGTTTCCGACGGCCTCGTCGGCGATATTGAGAAGCTTTGCGCGGTTTCGCATACCGGCGCCCGCATTGAGGTCTCCGCCGTCCCACTCTCCGCCGCCGCGAAGAAGGCCGTCGCCAGCGACTCAGCGCTCCTGAACGAGCTGATTACGGCCGGCGACGACTACGAGATCGTCGTTGCGGTGGCCGCGACATCGGCGGGCGACTTCGAGGCGGAAGTCGCCAAGACCGGCAGCAGCGTCACGCTGATCGGTGAGATCACTGAGGAAAAAGCCGGCGTTCTAGCCGTAAACGGCGCCGGCGAGCCGCTTCGGCTGGCAAAAAGTGGCTTCCGTCACAATTGGGGCTAGGCCGGAAGACCGGCAAATTGCCGCTCTCCTAGCTCTCGGTTGCGTCCGGCCCGTAACTTTGGCATTTTCCGCCCACTCCATTCCCGGGGGCATCACGTCCGCGGCACTCACTGTCGAGTGTCCTCCACGCGGCTGAACGCCCCCGCCCATCCCAACCAACCTAGCGGGGATCGTCCAAACATGACTTGGGTCCTTTACTTCATCATTGCCTGCGGCTTGCTCTCGATCGCCTATGGCGTCTGGACCACGAAGGCGATTCTGGCGGCCGATACCGGCACTGCGCGCATGCAGGAGATCGCGGCTGCCATCCAGGAGGGCGCCGCAGCCTATCTCGCGCGGCAATACACGACGATCGCCATCGTCGGCGTCGTCATCTTCGTCATCATTGCCTTCCTGCTCGGCATCCCGCAGGCCATCGGTTTCGCCGTCGGCGCGATCCTGTCCGGTGCGGCTGGCTATATCGGCATGAACGTCTCGGTGCGCGCCAACGTGCGCACCGCGCAAGCGGCGACGGTTAGCCTCGCCGACGGCCTCAGCATCGCCTTCCGCGCCGGCGCGGTGACGGGCATGCTCGTTGCCGGCCTCGCGCTTCTCGGCGTCGCCGTCTATTTCTTCATCCTCACCCAGGTGCTCGGCTATGACCCCGCTTCACGCAGCGTGATCGACGCGCTCGTGGCCCTCGGCTTCGGCGCATCGCTCATCTCGATCTTCGCCCGGCTTGGCGGCGGCATCTTCACCAAGGGCGCCGATGTCGGCGGCGATCTCGTTGGCAAGGTCGAGGCCGGCATTCCAGAAGATGACCCGCGTAATCCCGCGACCATCGCCGACAATGTCGGCGACAATGTCGGCGACTGCGCCGGTATGGCCGCGGACCTCTTCGAGACCTACGCCGTGACGGTGGTCGCCACGATGGTGCTTGCCTCGATCTATTTCGCCGGCGGCGACCGCGTCATGGAAATGATGCTCTATCCGCTCGCCATCGGCGCGGTCTGCGTCATCACCTCGATCATCGGCAC
>DASQLE010000009.1:0-4174 GCA_035630175.1 Beijerinckiaceae bacterium | reverse complement strand
CGCCAGAAATCGAAGGAATCGCCACGCTTCCGCTGCAGGGCTATGCGCACGTTCTCGAGCACCGTCAGGTGCGGGAAGACGGCCGAGATCTGGAACGAGCGCACCAGGCCCTGCCGGGCGATGTCGGCCGGCTTGAGGCTTGTGATGTCGCGCCCCTTGTAGCGGATGGCGCCCTTGCTCGGCGTCAGGAACTTGGTGAGGAGGTTGAAGCAGGTCGTCTTTCCGGCTCCGTTCGGGCCGATGAGAGCGTGGATGGTGCCGCGTCTGACCTCGAGATCGACATCGTTGACGGCGACGAAGCCTTTGAACTCCTTGGTCAAGCCCTGCGTCGCCAGGATGATGTCGTCGGCCATGAACTCCTCTTGACGCTCGTCTTGCACCCCCGAGCATGATGCCGAAAAGCGGGCACCACTTTGCGGAAGAACATCAGGCTCATTTTCTATCGATCACGTTCATGCGTTTTGATCAGTGATCAAAACGCATCGTGATCTAGCCGCGGCGATGCTGCACGGCAGCATGACGGGTGTCAACAAGGGCTCATTTCTTCTCCAGCATGAGAGTGCCCTGCTTCTGGATGAGTCCCTTGGCCTTCTCCGCCACCATCGCCAGCATCCAGGGCAGCTGCACCTCGACGCGCACCTGATCGGCCGTCACGTCGAGCCCGCCCGTGACGCTCTGGCCGAGCACGCTGACGCGGAAATCGGCATGATCGCCCGTCCACGTGTCCTCGACGGTGCCGAGCTTGTCGCCGAATTGGGTGCGCAGCCGGCCCATGCCGCCCTGCAGGCGACGGAGGGCCTCCTCCTTGCCGAGCTGATGGGGGATCGAGACGACGACCGGCTTCGACATAAGCTGCTCCTTGAATGAGATTAGTAACGCCTCGGTGCGCGGAAACGGTTCCTCATCGTGATTCCGGGGGCTCGCGAAGCGAGAACCCGGAACCCGTGACTGCGCCACATGCGTCGAGCTTGTTCGTGGGTTCCGGGCCCTCGCCCAAGCGAGTCCCGGAACGACGGACCATCAATCCTTGGCGCGTTCCACGTAGGAGCCGTCGGCGGTCAAGATGACCACCCGCGTGCCGGTCGCGATATGCGGCGGCACCATGGTGCGAGCGCCGTTCGAGAGGGTCGCCGGCTTGTAGGACGAGGACGCCGTCTGGCCCTTCACCGTCGGCTCCGTATCGACGATCTCGAGCACGACGCGCTGCGGCAGGTCGATGGCGACCGCCTGGCCCTCGAACACGGACAGCATGCAGCCCATGCCCTCCTGCAGATAAGCGGCCTGATCGCCGAGCACGTCCTTGGATACCGTGATCTGGTCGTAAGTATCCGGATTCATGAAGATGTAGCCGTCCCCATCCTGGTAGAGATAGGTGTGCTCCTTGTCCTCGACGAAAGCGCGCTCCACCTGTTCGGTGGTCTTGTAGCGCTGGGTGGTTTTGACCCCGTCGGACAAGCGGCGCATGTCGATCTGCGTCGTCGGCGTGCCCTTGCCGGGGAAGAAGCTCTCGGCCGACAGCACGGCGTAGAGCTGGCCGTCGACTTCGAGGATGTTTCCCTTGCGGACGGAGCTTGCGATGACCCTCACGGCTTTGTTCCTAAAGGTTGGCGGCCGAACGGACGCGCCCTCGGGCGCGGCTGCCCCGGACCGGGATCAGCACCGAGCGACCTTGGAGACGCGATTGAACCTTGAAGAGACGCTTCCACCGAACGGGACACGGCTCTGGCGGCGAACGGGGTCTGCCTCGGGGACTTGCCTCGGGGACTTGCCTCGCAAGCCGCTGCGCGGCACCTAGCCGATCTTGGTGCGCGCCGCCAGCCTCTTCCGAGGGCCGGCCGCCCATTTCAAGGATCCCGATGCTCCACGCCTCTCCCTGGTGGCACCCGCATGTCCATGGCGATCGCCGCCCGTTCCTCCTGGCGCGCGGGCGTCTCGTCAAGGCGCTGCGCCGCTTCTTCGAGGAGCGGGACTTCGTCGAGGTCGAGACCGCCGCCCTGCAGGCGTCGCCGGGCAACGAAGCGCATCTGCACGCCTTGCGGACGGTGCTCGCAACGGCCGACGACGTGCGGCACGAGGTCTATCTCCACACCTCGCCCGAATTCGCCTGCAAGAAGCTCCTGGCGGCCGGCGAGCGCCGGATCGTCACCTTCGCGCGGGTTTACCGCAACCGGGAGCGCGGGCTCCTGCACCATCCGGAATTCACCTTGCTCGAATGGTATCGGGCACACGAGACCTACGAGGTCCTGATGGATGATTGCGCGGCGCTGCTCGCCGTCACGGCCGAGGCGGCCGCGACGACAACCCTGTCGTGGCGCGGCCGCACGGCGGACCCGTTCCGCGCGCCCGAGCGCCTGACCGTCGCTGAGGCCTTCGCGCGCGACGCCGGCTTCGACCTGATGGGAACCGTGAACGCGACCGGCGACACGGACCGGGAGGGCTTGGCGGCGCGGGCGCGCGAGACCGGCATCAGGGTGTCGGCGGACGATACCTGGAGCGATGTGTTCAGCCGTGTGCTCACCGAGCGCGTCGAGCCGAAGCTCGGTCACGGCCGCGCCACCATTCTCTATGAGTATCCCGTGGCGGAGGCGGCGCTCGCGCGCCGGAGCCCGCGCGACCCGCGCCTCGCCGAGCGCTTCGAACTCTATGCCTGTGGGGTCGAGCTGGCGAACGCCTTCGGCGAGCTCACCGATCCGGTCGAGCAGCGGCGCCGTTTCGAGGCCGAGATGGCCGAGAAGGAGCGGGTCTACGGCGACCGCTACCCCCTCGACGAAGAGCTGCTCGCGGCTCTCGCCGTCATGCCGCCGGCGAGCGGCATCGCCCTCGGCTTCGACCGCCTCGTCATGCTGGCGACCGGCGCCCGTCGCATCGAGGACGTGCTCTGGTCGCCGGCGCCGGAGGGGACGAACCGCCATGACGGCTGACACGCTGCGCACAACGGGCGATCTGATGAAGGCCGGGCTGGTTGCGCCGGACGGGCTTGCCGCTCTCGATGAGGTGGCGGGCCGCTATGCCGTCGCGATCACGCCGGCGCTGGCGGAATTGATCGATCCGCACGATCCCGACGATCCGATCGCCCGGCAATTCGTCCCCCGCCTCGCCGAGCTCGACACGCTGCCCGAGGAGGATGCCGATCCGATCGGCGACGATCGCCATAGCCCGGTCGAGGGGATCGTGCACCGGTATCCGGATCGCGTGCTCCTCAAGGTCGCCCATGTCTGCCCGGTCTATTGCCGGTTCTGCTTCCGGCGCGAGCGGGTCGGCCCGGCGCGCGGCAAGGCCCTCGCGCCGGAGGCCCTCGAAGCGGCCCTCGCCTATATCCGGTCACGGCCGGAGATCTGGGAGGTGGTGCTGACCGGCGGCGACCCGCTGGTCCTGTCGCCGCGGCGCATCCGCCGCCTCGTCGCCGCCCTCGCGGCCATCGACCACGTCAAGGTGCTGCGCTGGCATACGCGCGTGCCGGTGGCGCAGCCGGACCGGGTCACGGACGATCTCGCCTGCGCGCTCAAGGCCGACGGCAAAGCAACCTACATTGTGCTTCACGCCAACCACCCCCGCGAACTGACGCCGGCGGCGCGGGCCGCCTGCGGCCGGCTGGTCGATGCCGGCATCCCCCTGCTGAGCCAGTCCGTCCTGCTGCGGGGCGTCAACGACGAT
Source organism: Beijerinckiaceae bacterium (assembly GCA_035630175.1). GTDB lineage: Bacteria > Pseudomonadota > Alphaproteobacteria > Rhizobiales > Beijerinckiaceae > JAJKJG01. The sequence continues at coordinate 520 of DASQLE010000009.1, read as the reverse complement.
CCGGGCACCCTCGCCGGCCTGATGCGAGCCTTCGTCGAGACGCGGGTCAAGCCCTATTACCTGCATCATGCCGACCTGGCGCCCGGCACGTCCCGGTTCCGCACCTCGATCGCCGAAGGCCAGCGCCTGATGCGGTCCCTGCGCGGACGGGTCTCGGGATTGTGCCAGCCCACCTACGTCCTCGACATCCCCGGCGGCTACGGCAAGTCGCCGATCGGGCCGAGCTACGTCACCGGCGCGGGGGACGAGCGGTATCGGGTTGAGGATTACGAGGGTGGGCAGCACGACTACCCGCCGGGTGCCTCGGAATGATCACCCCGTCGCCGCGAGCCGGCGCTCCTCCGGGCCCGCCTTGACGGCGAGCATCGCCTCGAGCTTGCGGGCGAGGTCGGCGGCGCGGAACGGCTTGTGGATGAACTCGAACTCGTCCACCCGGTCGTCGTCCACGTAACCCGAGGTCAGCAGGACATGGACCGCCGGCCAGTGCTCGCGAATGAGCCGGCCCAGCTCGATGCCCGTC
>DASQLE010000008.1:0-2521 GCA_035630175.1 Beijerinckiaceae bacterium | reverse complement strand
CCGACGCCGTCGATGACGATCTCGACCAGGTTCTCCGCGTCCCGCATGACGCCGACCTCAACCGAGGTACCGCAGGCGATGAGGTCGCCCGGCAGCAACGTGATGTCCCGCGAGATCAGGCTGACCAGCTTGGCGGGCGGGAAGAACATGTCCGAGACGGGGTAGTTCTGCCGCTCCGCGCCGTTGAGGACGGTGCGGATGCGCAAGGTGGCGGGATCGATTCCGGTGGCGATGGCGGGCCCGAACACGCCGAACGTGTCGAAGCTCTTGGCGCGCACCCATTGGTCGAAGCTTGGGTCTTTCTTGAGGAGATCGATCGCGGTGACGTCGTTGACGCAGGTGTAGCCGAAGATGTGGCCCGGCGCTTCCGCCTCGCTCACGTCGGCGCAGCGCCGGCCGATGACGATGCCGAGTTCCCCCTCGTAGACGATCTTGCCGGGATAGGATCTCGGCCGCCGGATCGGCTCGCCCTGCGGGTGGTAGGCGTTGGCCGCCTTGATGAAATAGAGCGGCTCCTGCGGCTCCTGAAAGCTGTTCTTGGCGGCGAGCTCGTGGAAATTGTTCCAAAGGCAGATCATCTTGCTCGGGTTGCAGGGCGTCAGGACGCGCACGGCGCCGAGCGCGACGCTTTCACCCGTCGGCTGCGGCGCCGCGAACATGTCTCCTCCGTGAATGGTGATGACGCCGTCCGCGAGCGTGCCGAATCCGATCTCGCCGCCTCGCGCGAACCGCAACCAATGAGCCATCCGCTCCTCCCCGATGCCGATCTCTGAGAGAGCCTCGGCGCAAACCACCCATCTTGCAAGGTGGCCGTCGCGGCGCCGGCGTTCGCGTCCGTCAGGCGCTTGCCTCGCGAAGGGCTCGTCCCGTAACGTCGCGCGGATCATGACCGCGACCGCCCTTCTGTTCCGCGACGACCCCTATGCCCGCGCCTGCGACGCCACGATCGTGGCGGTGTCGGCGGAGGGGATCGTGCTCGACCGCACCGTCTTCTACGCGCAGGGCGGCGGCCAGCCCGGCGACGCCGGGGTCATCGCGGGCGGCGCCGGCCGCGAGATCGCCGTCGCCAACACCGTCTACGGCGCCGACCGCACGAGCATCGTGCATGTGCCGGCCAGCGCTTGCCCGCTGGCGCCGGGGGACGCGGTCACCGTGCGGCTCGACTGGGAGCGGCGCTACGCGCGCATGCGCGTCCACACGGCGCTGCATCTCCTCAGCGTCGTGCTGCCCTTTCCGGTCACCGGCGGCGCCATCGGCGACGGCGACGGCCGCCTCGATTTCGACATCCCGGAAGCCGGGCTCGACAAGGGCGCGCTTACCGACCGGCTCAACGAGCTCGTCGCCCGCGACGCGCCGGTGCGCGAGCGCTGGATCACGGACGCAGAGCTCGACGCCAATCCGGGCCTGGTCAAGACCATGGCGGTGAAGCCGCCGCGCGGCGCCGGGCGGGTGCGCCTCGTCGAGATCGAGGGCATCGATCTGCAGCCCTGCGGCGGCACGCATGTGCGCAGCACAGGCGAGATCGGCCGCGTCGCTGTCACCGACATCGAGAAGAAGGGCAAGCAGAACCGCCGCGTCCGCATCGCGCTCGTGCCTCCCCCTTGATGGGGGAGGCCGAGTCACCGCGAAAGCGGTGACCGGGTGGGGGTGGCAGCGCCGCTCCATCCTGACATGTCGCGCATCCCCCCTCACCCGGTCGCGCCTTTGGCGCGACTCGGCCTCTCCCTCCAGGGGAGAGGTGATAGGAGCCACCATGGCCAACCCATTCGTTTCTGCCGCTTGGCTTGCCGAGCGTCTTGACGATCCGAACGTCGTGATCATCGACGGCTCTTGGTATCTGCCGGCGATGAACCGCGACCCGGAGGCGGAGTATCGGGCCGGCCATATTCCGGGCGCCGTCCGCTTCGACATCGACACAGTCAAGGACCGCGTGTCCCCCCTGCCCCACATGCTGCCGGCGGCGGAGGCTTTCGCCGCCGCGGTCGGCGCCCTCGGCATCGGCGACGGCACCACCCTCGTCGTCTATGACGGCGCCGGCCTGTTCTCGGCGCCGCGCGTGTGGTGGACCTTTCGCAGCTTCGGCGCGACGGACGTGCGCATCCTTGAGGGCGGCTTTCCAGCCTGGCGGGTGGAGGGGCGTCCGGTCGAGACCGGCGAACCGCACCGCCGCGAGCCGCGCCGCTTCACGGCCCGGCTCGACCCGGCCGCCGTCGCCGATGCCGAGGCGGTCAAGGCGGCGCTCGCGAGCGGCTCGGCGCAAGTCGTCGATTCGCGCCCTGCCGACCGCTTCCGCGGCGAGGCGCCGGAGCCGCGCGCCGGCGTACGCTCCGGGCACATGCCGGGCAGCCGCAACGTGCCGTTCACCGCCGTCGTCGCGAACGGCCGCCTCAAGGATCCGGAGGCGCTGCGAGCGGCGCTCGCGGAAGCCGGCGTCGATCCCGAGCGGCCGATCATCACGAGCTGCGGCTCCGGCGTCTCCGCCTCCATCATGAGCCTCGCGCTCGAGACGATGGGACGACCG
>DASQLE010000007.1:0-5729 GCA_035630175.1 Beijerinckiaceae bacterium | reverse complement strand
CGTCGGAGCGCGATCCCGGCGTGCCGCTGATGCTGGCGGAGCTCATGCTGGAGGCAGGCCTGCCCGCCGGCATTCTCAATGTCGTCAACGGCGACAAGGAGGCGGTCGACGCCATCCTCGACGACCCCGACATCCAGGCCGTCGGCTTCGTCGGCTCCACGCCGATTGCCGAGTACGTGTACACGCGCGGCTGCGCGGCGGGAAAGCGCGTGCAGTGTTTTGGCGGCGCCAAGAATCACATGATCGTGATGCCCGACGCCGACATGGACCAGGCGGTCGATGCTCTGATCGGCGCCGGCTACGGCTCGGCCGGCGAGCGTTGCATGGCGGTCTCGGTGGCCGTGCCGGTCGGCCGTGCGACAGCCGAGGCGCTGATGGGCAAGCTGGCGCCGCGGGTGGAATCCCTCAAGGTCGGGCCCTCCACCGATCCGTCGGCCGATTTCGGCCCGCTCGTCACGAAGGCTCATCTCGACAAGGTGCGGTCCTACGTCGACCTCGGCGTCAAGGAAGGCGCGAAGCTCGTTGTCGACGGGCGCGACTTCCACATGCAGGGTTACGAGAACGGCTTCTATATGGGCGGCTGCCTGTTCGACGAGGTCAGGCCCGAGATGCGCATCTACAAGGAGGAGATCTTCGGGCCCGTGCTCTCGGTGGTCCGGGCCAAGGATTACGACGAGGCCCTGCGGCTGCCCTCCGAGCACGAATACGGCAACGGCGTCGCCATCTTCACGCGCGACGGCGACGCGGCGCGGGATTTCGCCTCCAAGGTCGAGGTCGGCATGATCGGCGTCAACGTGCCGATCCCGGTGCCGATCGCCTATTACACCTTCGGCGGCTGGAAGCGCTCCGGCTTCGGGGACCTCAACCAGCACGGCCCGGACGCCATCCGCTTTTATACCAAAACGAAGACCGTCACCTCGCGCTGGCCGTCGGGCGTGAAGGAGGGGGCCGAGTTCGTGATCCCGACCATGCAGTGAGGACAAGCGGCTTTTCCACCGGAAAGCTTGCAGCCGCGCCACTGCATGGTGCCGAACGGCGACACCGCTTGTCGGAACAGCATCGCGTTTAAGTCCTTGAAATCGATCATGTTCACGCGTTTTGGCCGGAATACGCAAAGCCTATGACGTGATCGAGTGTTGCACGGTCCCTACAGCCCGCGACTCGCCGCTGGCTTATGTTGCGGCGCGAAAGCTGCGGTCGGTCCTTCCCCGTCCCGCTCACGTTAGGCGATCATGGCGCGCGCGCCCTCTCCGACCCTCGATCCCGCGGCGGACGCGGCCGCGCTTCTCAGACGGCTCGGCTTCGCGACCCTGATGCTGGCCCTGCCGGTCGGAGCGCTCCTCGCCCGGCGCGGCGCCGTCGTGCTGGTGCCGGTAGGCATCGCCCTGATCGTCATCGCGGCGGCGCTCGACGGCACGCACCGCAATCTGCGCGACAGCATCGTTCAGGTCGCGTCCTCGCCCGCCGGTCTCGCCGGCGGGCTGATGCTCGCGTGGTGCGGCTTGTCGCTGCTCTGGACGCCGTTCCAGGCGGCGGCTGCGGACCGTTATCTCAGCCTCGTCGCGACCCTTGCGGTCGGCTTCGCCGGCTACCTTGCCCTGCCCGACCGCATGCGCTCGGCCAACCTCTACCTTCTGCCGATCGGCGCCGGGCTCGCCGCAATCGTCGCCATCGTCATGGCGCTGACGGGCGGTCTCCCGCAGATCGTCACCGACGATACGCCTACGCACGAGCGCGGGCTTCTGGTCCTGGTCGTGCTTTTGTGGCCGTCGCTCGCCTGGCTGCGCTCGCGCCAGCGCAACGTCGAGGCGCTCGTGCTGGCGGTCGCCGTGGCGGTGGCGGCCGCGCTCGGTCCGGAAATCCTGCCCCTGATCGGTCTCGGCGTCGGTGCCGCCATCTATGCGCTGACGGCGGCGAACCTGTCGCTCGGCGTCAAGGTGACGGCGCTCACCCTCTCGGCGACGCTGGCACTCGCGCCCTTCTACCCGATCCTCGGGCGCTTTCTCACCATCACCATCATGGGGCGCACCGATCCCATGGTCGGCGCCTTTGGCGCCTGGCGGCGCGTCATCTTCAACGAGCCGCTGCGCCTGATCACCGGCCACGGCTTCGAGACCTCCTTGCGCGGCCGTTACGCCGGCCTCCTTCCGCAAACCGCTCCCAACACGGTGCTGTTCGAGGTCTGGTACGATCTCGGCATCATCGGCGCGCTCGCCGGAGCCGTGGCCCTGTATTTCGGCGTCATGCGAGCCGGGCGCGAGGATCCGCCCCTCGTGCCGGCCATCATGGCGGCTTTCGCGACGGCTTACACCTTCGCGTGCCTCGGCATCCCAACGGCGCAGATGTGGTGGTTCACGGCCCTTGTGGCAGCCGTCCTGATCTTTGTCGCCACCGAGCGCGGGCAGTTCCGCACGAAGCGCCCGAAGGCCAGCTTCCTGCGTCCGGTGAACGATCGTTAGAGCCGTTTCCACGGACGTGGAAACGGCTCTCAGTTTTATTTTAACGCATTTTCTTCACCTGAGCCGGGTCCACCTCACTTGAAAAATACCTTAGTTACTGCTTCGCCGGTTGCGCTTGCGGCCGAGCGTGGCCGCCCGTCGGCATCGGGTCATAAGTCGGCGTTTGACCGCCGACATATTTCATCTTGGGCTGGTTCGAGACGTCGATCGGGATGTCGAAGCCGTTGCGCATGGCGTGCGTGATCGTCTGGTTGTGGAGCGGCACGTAGACCGCTTCCGCCTTCAGTTTCTGCCAGAGCATGGCCATGCCGGCGCCGCGCCTCGCCGCATCGATCTCGGTGCGGAGCGACCTGATCTGCGCGTCGATTCCGGGATCGGAGAACTTGGTGCCGTTCCACCCCCCGAGCGAGCCGGTGTTGGTGTAGTAGAGGTTGCTGAAGATGTATTCCGAATCGAACGTCGTCACGCCCCAGCCGAGCAGGTAGAGGTCGAGCTCGGCCCGGCGGACCTGGGCAAAATGGCGGATTGCGGGTTGCGCGACCGCATTCGTCCTGACGCCGATCCGGCTCAGCATCTCGGCAATGACGCGGCACAGACCCTCGTCGTTGACGTAGCGGTCGTTGGTGCAGTGGAGCGTGACCGAGAACCCGTCCGGGAAGCCTGCGTCGCGAATGAGGGCGCGCGCCTTGGCGGGGTCGAACGGCGACGGCCGGTCAAGCTCCTTCGAATAACCGTTCGAGAAGGGCGGCACGATGACGCCGGCGGGCACCGACTGGCCGCGCATGACGGTGCGGCGCAGGGCGTCCCGGTCGATGGCCATGCCGACCGCCTCGCGCACGCGCCGGTCGGCGAAGGGGTTGCGGCCCTTCACGTTGGATGACGCAAGCTCGCCCCCGCCGACGTTCAGGCCGAGGAAGATCGAGCGGTTTTCCGGACCCGTGTTGAGGTGGATTCCGGGACTGCCGTGCAGCCGCTGGATCTCGTCGACCGGCACGTCCTGCACGAAATCCACATCGCCGGACAGGAGCGCGGTGATGCGGCGGGCGTTGTCCGGGATGGGTCGATAAACGATCTCCTGGATGCCGAGCGGGAACTCGGTCCGGCCCCAGTAGCTGTCGTTGCGCCGCATGACGGTCTCGACGTCCTTCTCCCGGCTGACGAGCATGTATGGGCCGGTGCCGTTCGCGCTCGCGGCGGCGACGCCTGCCGGTCCGCCCTTCGCGTCCTGCACGCGGAACGCGCCGTGGCGTTCGGACCACTCCCGGTCCATCATGAAGATGTCCGTGAGGTTGTTGGGCAGAAGCGGATCGGGGCCTTTCGTCTTGATGCGCACGGTCAGATCGTCGACGGGGCTGACGCTCTCGACCGACGACAGCAGCGATTTCATGTCGGAGGTCTCGGCCCGGGCGCGCTCGATCGAGAAGACGACATCCTCGGACGTGAACGCCGCTCCGTTATGGAACTTGACGTTCGGCCGCAGCTTGAATTCCCATACGGTCGAGTCGGCCGTCAGCGTCCAGAACGTGGCGAGGGCCGGAACCATCCAGCCGTCGAGCTGGCGCACGATGAGCGGCTCGTAGATCTGATGCGCGAGGAGGATGTTGGGGCCGGTATTGGCCGCGTGAGGATCGAGCGAGCTCACGTCCATGGACCGCGCCCAGCGCAAGGTCTGCGCCTGGGGCGAAGCGGCGCCGACGAGACACCCCATCGCAATGGCGAGAGCCAGCGATTTCCGCCCCATGATACCTCCCATCATACTGGCGCGGATGGAGCTGATCATAGGCGCGGATCGGGCCCGTGTCACGGCATCACGCTCAGTCGTCAACAAATCGATCGAGTCCTCGCGGGTCTAGTCGATTCGACGGCAAAGCATTGTGATGCGGCTAACGCAACCTTTCTTCGATCTGCCGCCATGCTCCGGCCAGCGGCCGAAAGTGGAAGCGGACGGTATGCCGGCCGGCGGCAACGGGGACGGTGCGGAACAGCACATTGGCCCGGATCAAGGGCGCGTCGCTCCCGTCCACCGTAGCGAACCACCAGGGATGCCAGGGATCGTAGAGGACGACATAACCCGGCGCCGTCGCATCCACCTCGATCACGACCTCGCTGTTCTGGTACGTGACGATCCGGACGCTCCCGGGCCCCGTCGGGGGAGCGGGCGTTCCCTGGTGACGGGGGGCGTCCGGAGGGACGAGGACGGTGCGCGCGAAATCGACGTCCGGCCAGTCGCCATCCCGGACGAGCGCCGCGAAGTCGGCCGGCCGCGCCTCGGCGGCCAACGACACCCGCGGTCCGGCGCGCGGATTTTCATAGACGTATCCGCGGCTCGTTTCGGCGAGCAGCTTGAGATCGCCGCTGCGGAGGTTTGGGTCGATGCGCTCGACGGGCACACCGGTGGCGATGAAGCGAAGCCCGAGGAGATCGGCCAAGGTCGAGCGGTAGGACGGAAACAAGGGCGCGAAGCTGCGCTGGTCCGGCAGGGCGACATGGTCGCCGGCCCCGGTCGCCGCGCTGTAGAGCCCGAGACGGACCGGATTGTAGCCGAGCGTATTATGGAAGCGGTGCACGAGGCTCGCATTGGGCCAGTCGAAGCCGAGCCCGGCCAGCTCGACGCGATCGAGCCGCTGCGCCGTCGCCGTCTCGCTGAGCCTCGCCCGCAGGGTCTCGACGATCGGGTCGCGGCTCTCGGGCCGCAGCACGTCGTAGGTTGCCGGCGGCAGGGCGGTGGATTCGCTCGGCCCGTTGTTGAACGCGAGATCGACCGTCATGACGGCGGTGACGGCCACTACCGCGAGCAGCGACGAGCGGGCGGCCAAACGCGGCAGGAAGGCGATGGCGGCGAGCGCCAGGGCAAGGAACAGGGCGGCGGTGCTGATCGGCCACGCCGCGAGGTTGAAGGTCCCCTTCTGCGCCGCGACGGCGAAGCACAGGGCGAGCGGCACGACGACAAGGAGCGCCGCGGCGATGCGGCGCGTCGGACCGGATTCCCGGCCCGCCTCGCGACACCAGCGATGCACGATAAAGCCGGACAGGGTAGCCGCGAGGTAGCCGAGTACGAAGAGCCCGTCCGCCGGCCGACGGAACAGCGAAACCCCCGGCAGGATCTCGAACGCGGCGCGGAAGAACGGGGTGTAGCGGCCGAGGGCGTAGAGGAGCACGAGGGCTGCCGCAACCGTGAAGAAGCGGATCTCGCGCGTCCATAACGACCCGCGCAAGAGCGTCGCCGTCGTTAATGCCGCGAGCGGCAAGGCGCCGAGATAGAGCTGTCCC
>DASQLE010000006.1:0-5217 GCA_035630175.1 Beijerinckiaceae bacterium | reverse complement strand
GCGTCCGACTACATCCTCGAGACGCGCGGCACGGGGCCGCTCCTCGTCTACGGCATCTCGTCGGGCGCGCTGCGCGCGGCCGCCTTCGCCGAGCGCCATCCCGAACGGGTGAAACGCCTCGCCCTCGATGCCTTCGTGTGGACGGGCGAGGGCAGCCCGACGCTGGCGGAGCGGCGCAAGAAGCTGCCCGAGTTCCGCGCCAAGAACCGTCGCCCGATCGACCGCGCATTCGTGCGATCGATCTTCACGCGCGACCATCCGGGGACCGCGGACGACAACGTGGTCGAGGCGTTCGCCGATGCCATCCTGGCGCTCGACGATTCCGTGCCGACCGGAACCTATGTCGATATGTGCGCGAATCTGCCGGTCGTGGACCCGACCAGGATCACGTCGCCGACCCTCATCATGCGCGGCGAATACGACGGCATCGCCGGCTTCGACGACCTGCTCGCATTCTTCAAGCGCCTGCCGAATCCCGACAAGCAGTTCACTGTCATGCCGGGCATCGCGCACGCGTCCTTGCAGCAGAAAAACTACAAGATCGTGCAGCACATCCTTCTCGGCTTCTTCTCGCAGCCCGAGCCCGTCTACCGGGGCTGACTCACATAGGGATCAAAGCATGCGCCTCGTCACATTCGCGGACGGCAAGGGACAGCGGCTCGGCGTGCTGGAAGGCGAGGAGATCGCCGACGTGACCGCCGCGGCGCGCGATCTGCCGCAAGCCGTCGCCGCTTATTGCGGCAACGATCGTCTTGAGGAGCTGCGCCGGGCGCTCGGGCGCGCGCCGCGCCTGCGCGCAGCCGACGTGCGTCTCCTGGCGCCGATCCCGCGGCCGGCGAAGAACATTTTTTGCGTCGGCAAGAACTATCACGAGCACGCCAAGGAGTTCCACGACAGCGGCTTCGACGCCTCCGCCGGCGCGGCGGCGATCCCCGATCTGCCGATCATCTTCACCAAGGCGGCGACGACCGTGATCGGCCCGGAGGCGCCGATCCCCGGCTCGAGCGACCCGACGCAATCGGTCGATTACGAGGGCGAGCTGACGGTGGTGATCGGCAAGGGCGGGCGCGGCATCAGGAAGGCCGACGCCCATGCTCACGTGTTCGGCTACACGATCATCAACGACGTCACCGCGCGCACGCTGCAGCACGCCCATAAGCAATGGTTCCTCGGCAAGAACCTCGACGGCTTCTGCCCGATGGGACCGTGCGTCGTCACCGCCGACGAGGTGCCGGACGTGGGCGGGCTCCGCCTCGAGACGCGCGTCAACGGCGAGGTGCGCCAGAGCGCCGCCGTGAGCGACCTCATCTTTGACATCCCGACGCTGATCGAGACGATCTCGGGCGTGATGACGCTCGAGCCCGGCGACCTCATCGCCACCGGCACCCCGGTCGGCGTCGGCATCGGCTTCAAGCCGCCGAAATATCTGAAAGCCGGCGACACCGTCTCGATCACGATCGAGCCCATCGGCACGCTGACCAACCCGGTGGCCTGATCCCTTTTCAGGGGCGTGCGGACTCGGATGCGGCAGCATCCGAGCCGGGCGCGGTCATGGCGCGAAGCGCATATCCTGACACGGCGTGAGCCCACCCCGGTGCTTCGCACTCGGCCCTCCCCTGAAGGGGAGGGATTAGAGGCCGAGCCGCTTCATCTGCGGCTCGGGGTAGCGCGTGCCGGCGGCGGCGCCCGGCGGGAAAGCGCGGTTGAGGGCCGCGAGCGTATCCGGCGAGGGCTTTAAGTCCACCGCCGCCACGTTCTCCTCGAGCCAGCGGCGCTGCTTGGAGCCCGGCAGCGGCACGACGAAGTCGCGTTGCGCGAGCAGCCAGGCGATGGCGAGCTGCGCGGGGGTGCAGCCCTCCTTGGCGGCGAGCGACTTCAGAATATCGATCAAGCGAACATTCTTCTGCAGGTTCTCGCCCTGGAAGCGCGGCATGTCGCGGCGCCGGTCCTTCGGGCCGAGCGCCTCCACGTCCGACACCGTGCCGGTGAGAAAGCCGCGTCCGAGCGGGCTATAGGCGACGTAGCCGATGCCGAGCTCGGCGCAGATTCCGAGCAGCTCCGCCTCGGGTTCGCGCGACCACAGCGAATATTCTGTCTGCAGCGCGCTCATCGGATAGGTCGCGTGGGCGCGGCGCACGGTCTGCGCGCCGGCCTCCGAGATGCCGAGGTGGCGCACCTTGCCTTCGTCGACGAGCCGCGCCATGGCGCCGACCGTTTCCTCGATCGGCACCGAGGCATCGACGCGGTGGATGTAGTAGAGGTCGATCGTCTCGACGCCGAGCCGGCGCAGGCTTGCCTCGCAGGCTTGCGCCACGTAGGCGGCCTTGCCGCTCACTTCCTGACGGCCGTCGGGATGGCGGATGTTTCCGAATTTGGTCGCGAGCACGACCTTGTCGCGGATGCCTTTCAAGGCACGGCCGACCAGCTCCTCGTTGGCGCCGAACCCGTAGGCGTCGGAGGTGTCGATCAGGTTGACGCCGAGCTCGACGGCGCGGTGGATCGTGGCGGCCGCCTCCGGTTCGCTCGGCTCGCCGTAGATCGGCGTCATGCTCATGCAGCCGAGGCCGATGGCCGACACCTCGAGGTCACCGAGCCGGCGCGTTTTCATGGTCTGAGCCCCTTTGCGTTTCTCACCCGTGTAGACGATCCCTCCCCTTCAGGGGAGGCCGAGTGCGGAGCACCGGGGTGGGGTCACGCCCTGTCAGTATATGGCGCTTCGCGCCATGACCCCACCCGGCTCGCATGCTGCCGCATGCGTGTCCGCCCTCCCCTGAAGGGGAGGGATAAAGAATTAGCCCACCCTGACGCTCAGAGGCGGCGTCTCCATCGGCGGGCGCGCGATCTGGGCGCCCGGCCACAGCGACGGCTTGGCGCGGTCGTATTGCGGCGGCCGCGGGCAATCGGCGCCGAGCGCTTCGGCCGCGTGCCACCCCCAGCGCGGGTTGTCGAGCATGGCGCGGGCGAGGGCGACGCAATCGGCCTCGCCGCGCGCCACGATGGCCTCGGCCTGATGCGGGTCGGCGATCAGCCCGACGGCGCGCGTGACGAGGCCGGTCTCCGTCTTGACCTTGGCGGCGAACGGCACCTGGTAGCCGGGCCCGAGCGGAATGCGCGCGCGCGGCGCGACGCCGCCCGAGCTTACGCACGCGTAATCAAGGCCGATGCTCTTCAGGGCCGCCGCGCACGCGACGGCGTCCTCGACCCCAAGGCCGCCGTCGACCCAATCGCTACCCGTGATGCGCGCGCCGAGCGCGACAGTCTCGGGAACGGCCTCGCGCACCGAACGGGCCACGAGGAGCGGGAAGGCCAGGCGTCCCTCGCAGTCGCCGCCCCAGCGGTCCCCGCGCCGGTTCGAGACGGGCGACTGGAAGCTGTGCAGCAGATAGCCGTGCGCCATGTGCAACTCGACGGCCTCGAAGCCGAGCCGCACGGCCCGGCGGACCGCATCCACGAAGGCGCGCCGCACGCGCTCGATGCCGTCCTCGTCGAGCGCGGCCGGAACGGGCCAGCCCTCGTCGAGCGCCAGAGGCGACGGCGCGACCGTCTGCCAGGGGTCCTCGTCGCCGGCGAGGGTGGTTCCTCCCTCCCACGGCCGGCGCGCCGAGGCCTTGCGGCCGGCATGAGCGATCTGGATGCCGAAGCGGGTGCCGGGCAGGGCGACCGCCCGAGCGGCCGCAAGCACGCGCGCCATGGCGCGCTCGTTGGCGTCCGAATAAAGCCCCGTGTCGCCGTGCGTGATGCGGCCGATGCGCTCGACGGCGGTGGCCTCCACCACGACAAGCCCAGCGCCCGACATGGCCAAGGTCATGAGGTGCTGCAGATGCCAGTCACTCATGCAGCCGTCATCGGCCGAATACTGACACATGGGCGAGACCACGATGCGGTTCGGGAGCCGCACCGGGCCGAGATCGAGAGGCGAAAAAAGCCGAGCCATCCGAAACCTATGCGATGAAGTTCAAAGGCAGTGCCGTCGAGCGCTCGCGTGCGCGAAAGCTCGTCGCCTAACGGGCGCCAGCGCGTTGGATCCTGAGCGGCTCGATGCCGAGCGTCTGCGCAACCGCGTCGAGCTGCGCCTGCAGCGGGGCCGGAATCGGAACCCCGCGCTCGCCGCGCTCCTGGCGGCGCACGGCCCGCTGATCGCCCGGCATGCGGATCGGGTCGCCGCCGGGCAGCGGCGTCGAATGGCGAAGATCGTCGAGATGCCGGTTCACCTCGGCGGCGAACGCCTCCAGCGGCAGGAAGCGCGACACGTCGAGCGCGACGATGAACTGGCCGGTGTTGGATTCGCCTCCCTGATTGGCGTTGAAATCGATCACGTCGCGGCCGAAGGCGGCCCGGTTAAGCGGGCCGCCAAGCAGGCCGAGCACCAGCGCCAGCCCGCTGCCCTTGTGACCGCCGATCGGCAGGAGCACGCCCTCGCCCGAGCGGCGGGAATCGGTCAGGGGCTGGCCATCGACGCGGCTCACCATCCAGTCGGGCGGCATCGCGCGCCCGTGCAGGGCATAGGTCTTGACGGTGCCGTAGGAGACGACGGTCGTCGCCATGTCGAGCACGACCGGCGGCGCGTCTCCGCACGGGATGCCGATCGCCAGGGGGTTGGTGCCCAGCAGCGACTCGCTGCCGCCCCACGGCGCCATGTGGTTGGCGCTCGCCACCGCCGCATAGATGCCGACCATGCCCTGCTTGACCGGCATCTCGGCGTAAAGCCCGGCCGAGCCGGCGTGGTTCGAGCGGCGCACGCCGATCCAGGCGACGCCGGTTTCGCGCGCCAGGGCGACGGCCTCGTCCGCCGCCCGCGCCATCACGAGATGGCCCATGCCGTTGTCGCCGTCGACCAGCGCCGTGGCCGGGCCGGTCCGGCGCACGGCGATGTCGGGCTTCGGGTTGACACCGCCCGCCTGGATGCGGCGGACGTATTGCGGCAGGCGGAACACGCCGTGCGCATCGGCACCGGTCAGGTCGGTTTCCGCCATCAGCGCGGCGACCTTGGCGGCGTCGTTGGGAGGCAGCCCGACATCGACGAAGGCCGCCGCGATGAAGCGCGACAGGTCCGTCGCGAAGGCGCGGCCGGCGGCAGCCTCGGCTCCCTGAGCCGTGGGCGCAGACGTTTCCGCCGGCGGCGCGGCGCGTTGATCGTGTTGCATGGCTATCCAGCTTTGTGGCGCGGGGAGGGGGCGGCGACCGCCTCAGGCACGGCGGCCCAACGGCGGTTCAATT
>DASQLE010000005.1:0-2944 GCA_035630175.1 Beijerinckiaceae bacterium | reverse complement strand
TATCACCGCCAGGACGTGCGCGGGGTCGAGATCGGGGGGGCTGCCAAGAACGTGCTCGCCATCGCCTCCGGCATCGTCCAGGGGCGCGGGCTCGGCGAGAGCGCCAAGGCGGCGCTCACCGCGCGCGGCTTCGCCGAACTCCTGCGTTTCGCCCGCGCCTATGGCGGCCAGCCCGAGACCCTGATGGGACTGTCAGGCCTCGGCGACGTGGTGCTGTCCTGCACGTCCCCGCAATCGCGCAACTTCGCCTTCGGCGAGCGGCTGGGGCGAGGGGTGCCGTTGGCGGAAGCGAGCGGCGGAAAGCTGGCGGAAGGCGCGTTCACGGCGGGCGTGCTGATCGATCTCGCCCGCGCGGCCGCTGTCGACATGCCGATCGCGGAGGCGGTCGCCGCCGTCGTCTCCGGACGCCTCGGCGTGGACGACGCCGTCGCCGCCTTGATGAACCGGCCTCTCAAAGCGGAGCGTTAGGAATCGAGCGATGGCATACTGGCTTCTGAAATCCGAACCCTCGTCCTGGTCGTGGGACGAGCAGGTCAAGGCCGGCGCGAAGGGCACCTTCTGGAGCGGCGTGCGCAACCATACCGCCAAGGGCCACCTCAAGGCCATGAAGCGCGGCGACCGCGGCTTCTTCTACCATTCCGGCGACGACAAGGCGGTCGTCGGCATCGTCGAGGTCATCAAGGACTACTACCCCGACCACACCGACGAGACCGGCAAGTTCGGCATGGTCGACGTGAAGGCGGTCGAGGCGCTGCCGAAGCCCGTGACCCTCGCCGCCGTCAAGGCCGAGCCGAAGCTGAAGGACATGGCGCTGATCAAATTTTCGCGCCTGTCGGTGCAGCCGGTGAGCGACGAGGAATGGCGCATCGTCCGCCGGATGGGCGGGCTGACGTAACCCCCTTGTCGTGGCCGGGACGGGCCTGGTGATGACAATAGACATAGAGGGCCGGTTCCGCTCCGACCAAAGTCATGCCACCTCGTCCTTGCTCCCCGCGAGGCGCATCCGTTAGTCTTCTCGCAATGGTCCCGGCGCGGCTCGCGCCGGAGAAGCCGCTGAGGGAGACCGCGCATGGAGGACAAGATCTACGCCGTCCCGTCCGATTGGACGCGCCGCGCCTTCATCGACGACGCCAAATACCAGGCCATGTACGAGGCCAGCATCCGCGACCCGGAGGCGTTCTGGCGCGAGCACGGCGACCGCATCGACTGGTTCACGCCCTACAGCCGGGTCAAGAACGCCACCTTCGGGCCGGGCGCGGTGTCGATCCGCTGGTTCGAGGACGGCACCACCAACGCTGCCTATAACTGCGTCGACAGGCACCTCGAGAGCCGCGGCGACCAGGTGGCGATCATCTGGGAGGGGGACGACCCGTCCGAGTCGAAGCACATCACCTATTCCGAGCTGCATCGCGAGGTGTGCCGGTGGGCCAACGTGCTGCGCAACCGCGAGGTCAAGCGCGGCGACCGGGTGACCATCTACCTCCCGATGATTCCGGAAGCGGCCTACGCCATGCTCGCCTGCGCGCGGCTCGGCGCCGTGCATTCGGTGGTGTTCGGCGGCTTCTCGCCCGATTCGCTCGCCGGCCGCATCAAGGATTGCGGATCGAAAACGGTAATCACCGCAGACGAGGGCCTACGCGGCGGCCGCAAGGTGCCGCTCAAGGCCAATGTCGACGCCGCCATCGAGCGCGTCGGCGGGGTCGACCACGTCGTCGTCGTGCGCCGCACCGGCGGCACCGTCGACATGCTGCCCGGCCGCGACGTCTACTACCACGCCGCCGCCGCCATGGTGACGGACGAATGCCCGTGCGAGGAGATGAATGCGGAGGATCCGCTCTTCATTCTCTACACGTCGGGATCGACCGGCCAGCCGAAGGGCGTCCTGCACACGACCGGCGGCTATCTCGTCTTCGCCTCGATGACGCACCAATACGTGTTCGATTACCACGACGGCGACGTCTACTGGTGCACGGCCGACGTGGGCTGGGTCACCGGACACTCGTACATCCTCTACGGACCGCTCGCCAACGGCGCCACCACCCTGATGTTCGAGGGCGTGCCGAACTACCCGTCCATGTCGCGCTTCTGGGAGGTGATCGACAAGCACAAGGTCAACACCTTCTACACGGCGCCGACGGCGATCCGCGCCCTCATGCAGGCCGGCGAGGCGCCGGTGAAGACAACCTCGCGCGCCAGCTTGCGCCTGCTCGGCTCGGTCGGCGAGCCGATCAATCCGGAGGCGTGGGCGTGGTATCACCGGGTCGTCGGCGACGAGCGCTGCCCGATCGTCGATACCTGGTGGCAGACCGAGACCGGCGGCATCCTGATCACGCCGCTGCCGGGCGCCACCCGGCTCAAGCCCGGCTCGGCGACGCGGCCGTTCTTCGGAGTCTGCCCGCAGATCGTCGACGCGGACGGGCGCGTGCTCGAGGGCGCGGCGGAGGGCAACCTCTGCATCGCCGAATCCTGGCCCGGACAGATGCGCACCGTGTTCGGCGACCACGAGCGCTTCGTGCAGACCTACTTCTCTACCTATCCGGGCAAATACTTCACCGGCGACGGCTGCCGCCGCGACGCCGACGGCTATTACTGGATCACCGGCCGCGTCGACGACGTCATCAACGTCTCCGGCCATCGCATGGGTACGGCGGAGGTGGAATCGGCGCTCGTCGCCCATCCCAAGGTGTCGGAAGCCGCGGTGGTCGGCTACCCGCACGACATCAAGGGGCAGGGCATCTACGCCTACGTCACCCTGATGGCCGGCGAGGAGCCCTCGGAGGCCCTGCGCAAGGAGCTCGTCGCCTGGGTCCGCAAGGAGATCGGCCCGATCGCTTCGCCGGACCTGATCCAGTTCGCCCCCGGGCTGCCGAAGACGCGCTCCGGTAAGATCATGCGCCGCATCCTCCGGAAGATCGCCGAGGACGAGTTCGGCAATCTCGGCGAC
>DASQLE010000004.1:0-2541 GCA_035630175.1 Beijerinckiaceae bacterium | reverse complement strand
TTCGCGCTTCTGCCGGAGGGCCAAGACCCGGACGACCTCGCCCGCTCGGGCGGCGGCGCGGCTGTGGAGCGGGTGTTGAAAAGCGCCCGACCGCTTGTGGACATCCTGTGGGCGCGCGAGCTGGAGGCCGGGCCGCTTGATACGCCCGAGCGCCGCGCCGCTCTCGAGGCTCGGCTGCGCGAGGTTCTTTCGGCCATGCGTGACGATACCCTGCGGCGCTACTACCGCGAGGAGATCGAGATGCGCCTCGCCGCCCTCTCGCCCGAGCGCGGGCGGTGGCGGCGCGAGGGCTCTTCCGGGCGCGACCGGCGCGACGGCTACGGCCGCGATCGGCGCGGCTTCCAGCCGGCCGCCCGCGCTCCCTTGCGGGCGAGCCCCATGCTGGCGCGAAATCCGCTCTTCTCCGGCAGCCCGGGCGTGTCGCCGCGCGAGGCCCTGATCCTCAGCGTCCTCGCCGTGCACCCCGAATTGCTGCACGCCCATGCCGAGACCCTCGCCGAGCTCCACCTCGAGGGGCGCGAGGCGGCGGCTTTGCGGGCCCTGCTGCTCGATGGTGCCGGCAGCGAGGAACCGCTCGATCCGGCGGTGATGGAAGCGCGTCTTGCCCGGGCCGGCCTCGCCGGCCTCGTCGAGCGCCTCGCCGCCGGCGTGCGGCCCGGCGACCGCTGGGCCCTCGACCCGCATGCCGACCCGTTGCGGCTCGCCGACGCATTGCGGCAGGCCGTGACCTTGCATCGGCGCGGGCACACGTTACATAGCGAGCTCAGGGCGGCCGAGCGTGCCCTGGCCGAGGAAGACACGGACGCTAATCTCGCTTGGCTGCGCGAGGTTCAGCACCAATTATCCTCGGTCCAGGGTGCCGAAGCCGATCCGGACGCGCCGGCGCACCGCTAGCGCGCAACCCGCTCAAAGCTCCCTGCGGATTCGATCCGCGGTTGGGCGCCGGTTGAGCGGGCACCTGCGCGCCAGCACCATGGTTAAAGCAGGATCCGCAGCGAAACCCGCATCGACGATCGCGGATCGTGCTTTAAAAAACCGCAATTTCCGGTTTAGCGCGGCCGTTCGGGTGGGCTTCGGCGTGGCGCCTAGGCGCGTTCTAGGGTTTACGGTTGGTCAAGGCGACTCACCGACTGATTCGCTTGTAGACATCTCCGCGCGGTGGCCGGGCACGAGCCCTATGCCGCCCGTTGGCGTATCCGCGGCAAGCTTGGCCGCCGGCGCGCATCCATCGAGACGGTTGAGCCGAGAAGGTTGAGCATGGCGACGAAAACGACGGAGCGGGACGAGACAGAGGCCGACACCGAGCAGAAGAGCGACGGCCCGCTTCTCGACCTCACCGACCAGTCCGTCCGACGCATGATCAAGGCCGCCAAGAAGCGCGGCTATGTCACCTACGACCAGCTCAACGAGGTGCTGCCTTCGGAGGAGTTCTCGTCCGAGCAGATCGAGGACGTGCTCGGCCAGCTGTCCGAGCTCGGCATCAACGTCGTCGAATCCGAGGAAACCGAGGAAGGGCGCGCCGCCGCCGACGGCACGGATGCGGCCGACGACGACGACGGCGACGGCGAGGCGCCCGAAGCCCCGGCCGCGCGCGCCGTGGTGGTGCGCGAGACCACCGTCAAGGAGCCGACCGATCGCACCGACGATCCGGTGCGCATGTACCTCCGCGAGATGGGCTCGGTCGAGCTGCTCTCGCGCGAGGGCGAGATCGCCATCGCCAAGCGCATCGAGGCCGGCCGCGAGGCCATGATCGCCGGCCTCTGCGAGAGCCCGCTGACCTTCCAGGCCATCATCATCTGGCGCGACGAACTCGTCGAAGGCCGCGTGCTCTTGCGCGACATCATCGACCTCGAGGCGACCTATGCCGGCCCCGACGGCAAGGGAGCGCCCAAGGTCGACGAGCTCGGCGGCGGCGAGGCGCAGGCTGTCGCCGGCGGTCCCGGCGCGCTTGAAGGGGAGGGCGAGGAGCCGCCGATCCCGACCGAAGGCGAGCTCGACGACGAGGACGACCTCGAGAACAACGTGTCGCTCTCGGCCATGGAGGCCGAGCTGAAGCCGAAGGTGCTCTCGACCTTCGACGCCATTGCCGACAACTACAAGAAGCTGCGCCGCCTGCAGGTGGAGCATGTCGAGCAGCGCCTGCAGAACAAGCAGCTCACGCCGGCCCAGGAGCGCAAATACAAGAAGCTCAAGGAGGAGATCGTCGGCGACGTGAAGTCGCTGTCGCTCAACGCCAACCGCATCGAGGCCCTCGTCGAGCAGCTCTACGACATCAACCGCCGCCTCGTCTCGCACGAGGGCCGTCTGATGCGCCTCGCCGAGAGCCACGGCGTCGCCCGCGACGAGTTCTTACGGCACTACCAGGGCGCCGAGCTCGATCCGAAATGGGTGCTGCGCGTGTCGAAGCTCGGCGGCAAGGGCTGGAAGAACTTCGTCGCCAACGGCAAGAAGGGCATCCACGAGCTGCGCGAGCAGATCCACAACCTCGCTTCGGAGACCGGGCTCGAGATCCTCGAGTTCCGGAAGATCGTCGCCATGGTG
>DASQLE010000003.1:0-8143 GCA_035630175.1 Beijerinckiaceae bacterium | reverse complement strand
CCCGAAAGATACACCTCGAACCAGGCACTGAAGTCCATCGGCGCAGGATCCGGAGGAACACCGATGTCGCCGAGATAGCCGGTGCAGTAGCGTGCCGGAATATTCATGCAACGGCAAAACGCGATGGCAAGATGCGCGAAGTCCCGGCAGACGCCCAGACGCTCGTTGTATCCGTCCCATGCCGTTCGCGTGGAGCTCGCGTGCTCGTATCCAAAGACAAGCCGCTCGTGAACGTAATCACAGATCGCTTGAACACGAGACCACCCGGGCTGCGTCGCGCCGAATAGCGACCAAGCCAAGTCCGACAAGCGATCGGTATCGCAATAACGGCTGCCGAGCAGGAAGACCAGGACGTGGTCCGGCAGGTCTTCCAGCGCATGTTGCTCCGCGTTCGGGACCAAGAGGTCCGGCTCGCCGCTGTCGCGGACCAGGAAATTGCAGGAGATGCTCATTCTTCCCGGCGGAGCGGTCACACGCGTGCAGAGGTTGCCGAAGCCGTCCCTGTATTCGGTGGCGCGAACGGACGGATCCAGCTCGATCCGCTCCGGACTTTCCAAATCCGATTGCCTGGACGGATGGACCCTGAGCATGAGCAACATGGGTGTCGCCTGCTCACAATCGTAGGCGATCTGATATCCAGCGCGGATTTTCATGGGCCGGTTCCCGCTTGAGCATGGTCACCGCCGGACGGCGGCTCGTTTTGTTCGACGGTCGTCACCTGCACTTCGACGGACATCCCAAGCTCATCGCTCGCGTCTCCGAAAAAAGTGCCCGTGAGGGGTCTTGCCTGAGCAGGATCGCGCGCCACCGCGACGCGAATGAGATCGCGGCTGCCGATGATCCCATTCGTCGGGTCGATCTCGATCCACCCTGCGCCGGGCAAGTAGACCTGGCACCATGCGTGCGTCGAGCCGCCGCCCAGACGCTCGGGCCCGTCCCGATCGGCGACATAGATGTAACCGGAGACGAAGCGGGCTGCTAAGCCAAGGCAGCGCAGAGCCTCGATCATGAGGAGGGCGAGATCGCGGCAGCTGCCCCGGCCGAGCCGCAAGGTAGTGAGGGGCGGATGCGTGCCGCCCTCGGACCGTCGCGCGTAGGCGAAGCTCTCCCTGATGCCGTACGTGAGCGTCTTCAGGAGTTCGCCTGTTCCCGTCGGGTGCCCGCTGCGAAGGAATTTACGAGCCCAGCGCTCCAGCTCGCGGTCCGGATCGGGGTAGCGCCGCTCGATGCTGGCGAGGAGGTCCGGCAGTTCCTCCGGCGCGTAGGAGAAAGGATAGCTCCGCGCAAAGTCCTCGATCTGGAAATCCGGCGCGTTCGTGGGCGCGTGATCGAGATGAATGGTGCTTTCGAAGCGGAGCTCGGACGCTTGCCCGGAAAACCGAGCAATCGCGACACAATTGCCGAAGGCATCATGAAGCCACCGGAGTTGGGCGGGATGCGGCTGGATACTCAGTCGAGCGTCGATCAATCGTTGATCGTAGCTGTCCCGCGGGCGGAACATCATCCGATGTTCACCGAACGCAACGGGTTGCTTGTACCGATACGTGGTGACGTGACGCACCAAGAGAACTGCCATTCAACCTGCGGTGCCGCCCCCTCCATCGTCTCGTAGAGCAAAAGGTATGCCGCAGGCCTGATTTGCGGACAAGCCGGCCCTTCGATGGGCTTTGGGATGCCAGGTCGATTTGTAGGCGTTCGGCTGCACAGATCATGCGCAGCCATGCAATCGGCTGCAGGCGTTTGCCCATCGGGCGATCAAGGTCGGACGTTCACCGACTTGAAGGTGCATAGTCGGCAGCGTCGACCGCTTCGGGGCGCCCGTCGAGGTGGAGGCGCGAGGTGCGTGCCGCCCCCTCGGCGATGATGCGGCCGCGACGGACCACCGCGAGACGCGCCGCCTTGAGCCGGATCGCCTCGATCGGGTCGCGGGCCTGGAGGAGCACGAGGTCGCCGTGACAGCCGACGGAGAGACCGTAGTTCTCCAGCCCCATGATGCGGGCCGGGTTCTCGGTCACCGCCGCGAAGGCATAGCGCATGGCGTCGCGGCTCGTCATGTGCGCCACGTGCACCGCCATGCTGGCCACCTCCAGCATGTCGCCGGAGCCGAGCGAGTACCAGGGATCCATGACGCAATCGTGCCCGAACGCGCACAGGATCCCTTGCGCCCGCATCTCGGGGATGCGGGTCATGCCGCGCCGCTTCGGATAGGTGTCGTGCCGGCCCTGGATGACGATGTTGATGAGGGGGTTGGCGATGGCGGCCACCCCCGCCTCCGCCATGAGGGGCAGGAGCTTGGAGACGTAGTAGTTGTCCATGGAATGCATGGAGGTGAGGTGCGAGCCGGCGACGCGGCCCTGCAGCCCGAGCCGCTGCGTCTCCGAGGCGAGCGTCTCGACGTGCCGGGACAGCGGATCGTCGGTTTCATCGCAATGCAGGTCGACGCGCAGGCCGCGCTCGGCGGCGATCTCGCACAAGGCGCGCACCGACGCCGCGCCGTCCGCCATCGTGCGCTCGAAATGCGGGATGCCGCCGACCACCTCGACGCCGCGATCGAGCGCCCGCGTGAGGTTCTCGACCGCGCCCGGCGAGCGGTAGAAGCCGTCCTGCGGAAACGCGACCAGCTGGAGATCGAGATACGGCGCCACACGCCGCTTCACCTCGAGGAGCGCACCCACGGCGAGGAGCCGGTCGTCGCAGATGTCGACATGGGAGCGGATGGCGAGCAGTCCCTGCGCGACCGCGAGGTCGCAATAGCGCAAGGCGCGCTCGACCACCGCCTCGTGCGTCAGGAGGGGCTTCAGCTCGCCCCAGAGCGCGATGCCTTCGAGGAGCGTGCCGGATTCGTTGAGGCGCGGCTGGCCGAGCGAGAGCGTCGCGTCCATGTGGAAATGGGCATCGACGAAAGGCGGCGAGACGAGATGGCCGGCGGCGTCCAGCACCGGTGCTGCGCCTCCGTCGAGCGCGGGGCCGATGGCGGCGATCCGTCCGGCGCGAATGACGATATCCTGGTCGGTGCGGCCGTCGGGCAGGGTGGCGTTGCGGACGATCAGGTCGTCGCTCATGGGCATTCCACGTTAAGCGCTCACCGCTGCCCTTTGAAATACGGCACCATCAGGGCTTTGGGATAGTCGGCCCGCCGGGCGACGGTGCAGAGCGCCGCGATCGACAGGAGATAAGGGAGCATCAGGAAGACCTGGCTCGGAACAGCGCCGCCGACGGCGTGCTGGAGCCGCAGCTGGAACGCGTCGAAGGCGCCGAACAGCAAGGCGCCGAGCAGCGCCTTGCCCGGCCGCCAGGAGGCGAACACGGTCAGGGCGATGCAGATCCAGCCGCGCCCGCCGGTCATCTCGAAGAAGAAGGCGTTGAAGGCCGACATGGTCAGGAAGGCGCCGCCGAGCGCCATCACGGCCGAGCCGGCCATGATGGCGCCGATGCGAAGGGCATGCACGTTCAGCCCGGCCGACTCGACGGCCGCCGGATTCTCGCCGACAGCGCGGAGCGCGAGGCCGATCGGCGTGCGGTAGAGGACAAAGGCCGCGGCGGCGAAGAGCGACAGGGCGAGAAAGGTGAGCGGCGTCTGCTGGAACAGGGCGGGGCCGATGAAGGGGAGCTCCGACAAGACGGGCAGGTTGATGGGCGCGAAGGACTCGATGCGCGGCGGCGAGGAGACGTTCGGCAGGGCCACCCGGTAGATGAAGTAGGAAAGGCTCGTCGCCAGCAGCGTCACGCCGATGCCTGCCACGTGCTGGGACAGGCCGAGCGGCACGGTGAGAAGCGCCAGCACGAGGCCGAAGGCCGGCCCGACGAGAGCCGCGACGAGAACGCCGCTCCACAGGTCCAGCCCGAGATACACGGCGAGCCAGCCCGCCATGGCGCCTGCCGTGAAGATGCCCTCGATGCCGAGATTGAGCACGCCCGCGCGCTCGCAGATGAGCGCGCCGAGCACGCCGAACATGAGCGGCGTCGCGATGCGGATGGCCGCCGCCCAGAAGCTCGCCGACAGCAGGATGTCGAGGACGGCCTCCATCACGCGAGCCTCACGCGGAAGCGCACGAACAGGCCGCTCACCAGCACGCAGAGGAGCGCGAGCGCTACGATCAGATCGGCGATGTAGTTCGAGACCCCGACCGTGCGGCTCATCGTGTCGGCGCCGACGAACACGCCGGCTACGAGGATGGCGGACGGGATCACGGCGAGCGGCTGCAGACCCGCCACCATGGCGACGACGATGCCGGCATAGCCGAAGCCGCGCGACAGGTCGGCCGTGAGATAGCCTTTCAATCCCGCCACCTCGGAAGCGCCCGCCAGCCCCGCAAGGCCGCCGGACAGCGCCCCGACGACGAGCATGGTCCAGAGCATCGGGATGCCGGCATAGGCGGCGGCCGTCGCGTTCTCGCCGACGGCGCGAATGCGCAGGCCGATCGCCGTCTGCGCCAAGAGGATATGCGCCGCGGAACAGGCCACGATGCCGATGACGAGCCCCGCATGCAGGCGCATGCGCTCGACGAGGGCCGGGAGCACGGCCTCGTCGAGCACGGGCTCGGATTGCGGCCAGCCTCCCCCCATCGGGTCCTTGAGCGGGCCTTCCAGCATCATCTGCACGAACAAGAGGACGACGAAGTTGAGGAGCAGCGTCGTGACGACCTCGTCGACCCCGAGCCGCACCTTGAGGAAGGTCGGGACGAGCATGAGCGTGGCTCCCGCGGCCGCGGCGGCCAGCAGCACGAGGGGAACGAGAAGCCAAGGGGGACCCTGCACCGCGCCCGACCCGATGGCGACGGTCGCCAGCGCTCCCGCGTAGAGCTGGCCCTCGGCGCCGATGTTGAACAGGCGCGCCCGGAAGGCGACGGCCGCGGCGAGGCCGGTGAGAATGAGGGGCGTCGCCCGGGTCAGCGTCTCCGTCGCGGCGAACAGCGTGCCGCCTGCCCCCTCCAGCATCAGCCAGAAGGCGCGGCCGACCGGGGCGCCGGCGGCGGCGAGCGGGATCGCGGCGAGCGCGAAGGCCGCGGCGAGCGCGAGAAGGCGCACGGCGACGACCAGGGTGAGGGGAGCCGCGGCGCGCGGCTCGAAACGGATCATGCGGCCCGCTCCACGCCGCCCATGAGCAGCCCGAGCCGGGCGACGGTGAGGCCTTCGACCGGGTCAGGCGGGCTCAGGCGGCCGCCCGTCATGACGCCGATCCGGTCCGCCAGCCCCATCAGCTCGTCGAGATCCTCGGAGATCAGCACGATGCCGGCGCCGCGCTCGCGCGCCTCGAGGAGGCGGCGATGGACGGCGGTCGCCGCGCCGACGTCGAGGCCGCGGGTCGGCTGGTTGGCCAGGATCAGGCGCGGCGCGCGGTCCAGCACCCGGGCGAGGATCACCTTCTGCATGTTGCCGCCCGACAGGAGGCGGATCGGCGCATCCGGTCCGGGGCAGCGCACATCGTAGGCTTCGATGGCGGCGCGGGCGCGGGCGCGGATTTGGGCCCAGCGCAGGAAGCCGAGGCGTTGGACCTCCGGCAAATCGAGCTCTTCGATGACGAGGTTCTCGGCGATGCTGAGGGCGCCGACGACGCCTTCGCGACCGCGGTCCTCCGGGATGCGCCCGATGCCGGCCCGCATCACGGCCCGCGGGCTCGTGCCGAGCGGCACGCCACCGATCGTTGCGCGTCCGCGCGGGCGCGGGCCGGTGCCGGCCAGCAAGGCCGCCAGCGCGCTCTGCCCGTTGCCCGAGACGCCGGCGATGCCGACGATCTCGCCCTCGTGGACGGTGAGCGAGATTCCTTGCAGGCCGACACGCGCGCTCTCGCCCGGCACCGTGACGGCCTCGAGGGCGAGGAGCGCGGCGCCCGGCGGGCGCGGTGTGCGCCGGCTTGCGGCGATCTCGCGGCCGACCATGAGGGCGGCGAGCTCGGCCTGGCTGACGCCGCCGCCCGGGCGGTCGGCGACCTTGCGGCCCGCGCGCAGGACGGCGACGCGGTCGGCGATGGCCGTGACCTCCTTCAGCTTATGCGAGATGAACACGACCGAAAGTCCGCCCGTCGCCAGGCGCCGCAGCACGGTGAACAGGGTCTCGACCTCGCCGGGCGTCAGCACCGCGGTCGGTTCGTCGAGGACGAGGATGCGGGCGCCGCGATAGAGAACCTTCAAAATCTCGACGCGCTGCTTCTCGCCGACCGTGAGGCCGTCGACGCGCCGGTCGGGGTCGATCGCGAGCCCGCTCTCGGCCATGAGCCGGTCGAGCCGCGCCCGTGCCTCGGCGAGACGCAGCGACGGCGACCAAGCCGGTCGCGTGCCGAGCACCACGTTGTCGAGCACGGTCAAGCCCTCGGCCAGCGCGAAATGCTGATGGACCATGCCGATTCCGGCGGCGAGCGCGGCGCCGGGACGGCCGGGCGGCAGAAGCTCGGGCGCGCCGTCGGCTGCCGCAATCAGGATGCTGCCCTCATCGGCCGTGTAATGGCCGAAAAGGATGTTCATCAGCGTCGTCTTGCCGGCGCCGTTCTCGCCGAGCAGCGCCAGGATCTCGCCGGCGTGCAGGTCGAGCGAGATCGCGTCGTTGGCGACGAGCGCGCCGAAGCGCTTCGTCACGTCGGCGATGCGGAGGACGAAGGGGGAGGGGGCGGGCACGAGGTCAGACATCGCACAGGGTTTGCGGATGAGCGCCCAAACCCCTCCCGTAGGGGAGAGGGTTTTTCAAGAAAGGCGGAGGCTTGCCGGTCAGCTCGATTTCGGCTCCGCGTCGTTGACGTTGACGCGGAACAGGCCGTCGAGGATCTCCTTCTCGCGTTCCTTGACGGCAGTCGCCACGTCCGGCGGCACGAGCTTCTCGTCCATGGCGAGCGTGGCGCCGCCGGGCTGCATCTGGCTGAACTGGCCGTAATCGGTCGCCTCGAAGCGGCCTTCCATCACGGCCTTGATGGCCCGGTCGACCGTCGGTTCCATGTGCCAGAGCGCGCTCGCCAGCACGATGCCCGGATACTGCGCCGAGGTGTCGATGACGTTGCCGATGACCTTGATGTTGCGCTCCTTGGCGGCGTCCGAGACGCCGAAGCGCTCGGCATACATCACGTCGGCGCCCTTATCGATCATGGCGAAGGCGGCTTCCTTGGCCTTGGGCGGATCGTACCAGGAGTTGATGAAGGTCACCAGGAATTTGACGCTCGGGTTGACGGCGCGGGCGCCGTCCATGAACGCATGCATGAGGCGGTTGACCTCGGGAATGGCGTAGCCGCCGACCATGCCGATCAGGTTCGACTTGGTCGCCTTGCCGGCCACCATGCCCGTGAGATAGGCCGGCTCCTGGATCCAGTTGTCGAACACGGCCAGATTGGGCTTGGCCGGTCCGAAGGACGAGCCCATGAGAAAGGCGACCTTCGGATAATTCGCCGCGACGCGCCGAGCCGCACGCTCGACCCCGAAGATCTCGCCGACGACGAGATCGGAACCTTCTTCCGCATATTGGCGCATGATGCGCTCGTAATCGTTGTTGGCGACGTTCTCCGACCATTTGTAGGTGACCTCGCCGCGCCCCTCGGCGGCCTTGAGCGCCTTGTGGATGCGCGACACCCATTGCTGCTCGATCGGCACGGTGTAGATCGCGGCCACCTTGAGGGGCTTCGCCTTGCCCTGCGCGAAGGCGCCGCGCGGCGCTGCCGCGATGCCCGCGGCGCCGACGCCAAGCCCGATGATCGCCCGCCGATTGAACCCTGTACCAGTCATCCTGACCCCCTGCTCCTGGGCAACCCGATGAGTGTAGGCAGGAAACATGCCGGGACAAGCGCAAAGGCTTGACGAGGTCGTCGGAAGCCCCGAGTCGCTTCTGGCGAGTGGGCCCCCGCCTCCCATAGATTGATCTTGTTTTGGGCAGCGCCTTGCTTCACGGGCTGATGCCGGCCTCCCGCAAGCGACAAAGGAAAGCGACTTGTATCTGCGCGCTTCGCAGTGGGATGAGGGGCGGGGTGCTGCGGAACCGCCCGGGGCTCCATGGAGATCCGGTTCAGATGACGTAGTCGGGCTCGGCGAAGCGGCTCATCGCCATCGACGGCTTTGTCGGCAGAACCGGCAGAAGATCGGGGCGATGCAGGGCGGCTTTGGGGCAGCTGGCGCAGCGACGGCTCATGCGATCGTTGAGGCTCTTGATCGTCTGGCTGGCGGTCTTG
>DASQLE010000002.1:0-3882 GCA_035630175.1 Beijerinckiaceae bacterium | reverse complement strand
ACGGCCGTGACGATGCGCTCCACCGCCCGGACCGAGGACCCCGCGGCGTCGCGCAGCCGGGCGATGCGGGCGCGCACGTCGCGGGCGACGTTGCTGGTCTCTTCCGACAGCGATTTGACGTCGCCGGCGACGGACGCGAAGGCGCGCCCGGCCTCGCCGGCGCGCGCCGCTTCGATGGTGGCGTGCAGCGCAAGAAGGTTGGCCTGACGGGCCACGGACGCGATCGCCTCGACGATCCCGGCCATCTCCTCGGCCGCGGCGGCGACGCCGAGCATCAATCCGCTGGCGCCGCGAGCGCCGGCGAGCGCGTCGCGGACCGTCCGCCCCGCATCCTCCATGGCTTGGCTCGTGCCGTCGGAGGCCAGCGCCAGCTCCTCGGCCGCGGCCGCGAGATCGAAACCGCGCAGGACCGCCTGGCGGCTGTCGGCGGCGAGCGCCGTTGCGTCGACCTCGCCGCGCGCCGTGACCACCGGCGCGGTCCGCGCGCGCTCGTGCGGCGTCGCCGCGATCGGGCCGCCATCGGTCTCGAGGGCTGCGATCAACGCATCGAGCGACGCCTCGTCCCTCGCCGCGGCCGAATGCGACGCGGCGGGGCTCGGCCCGGCCGGCGCGCCGGCCAGGGGCCGGCGATGAACGGAGAAGGCATAGGAGGGCTGTCGCATCGCGCCGGGTTTCCTCCTTACCGTTCCGCGATTATAGTTAAAGGCCGATTAAGCGGCGAATCCGCCGCCCCATCCCGTTCGTTCCCGATCCGCGATGCGGTCGGGGAGCCGCCCGGACCCCGGAGCTCGGTCTTGCCCTCGCCCGCCGCCAACCGTCGCGGCATCCTCGGGATGCTCGCGGCCATGACCCTGTTCACGATCAACGACGCGCTCCTGAAGCTCGCCAGCGCGACGCATCCGCCGGGGCAGATCATGGCCGTGCGCGGCGTTTTCGCGGCCCTTCTCACGGTCGCTGTCATCGTCGCCGCGAAACAGCTCGTGCACGCGCGCCTGGTCCTGTCGCCGCTCGTTCTCCTGCGATCCAGCCTCGAGGCGGCCATCGCCTTTCTCTTCATCACGAGCGTGGCCATGCTGCCGCTCGCCAACATCACGGCGATCCTGCAAGCGACGCCGATCATCATGACGCTGATGGCCGTTGTCATGGGCATCGAGACCGTCGGCTGGCGGCGCTGGAGCGCCATCGTGGTCGGCTTCGCCGGCGTGCTGCTCATCGCCAAGCCGGGTCTCGCCGGCTTCGACGCTTATGCCGTCCTCGCCTTGCTGGCGGCCGTGCTGGTGGCGTTTCGCGACTTCGTCACCCGGGCGATCGGCGCGCACGTGCCCTCGGTCGTCATCACGCTGTCGACCACAATCGGCGTCTGCCTCGCCGGCTTCCTGCTCGGCCTGGCGGAAGATTGGCGCCCGCTCGCTAGCGCCGATCTCGGGCTGCTCGCGGCCGCCGCAGCGCTCGTGACAACGGGCAATGTCGCGGTCGTCATCGCGTTCCGCGGCACCGAGGTCGCGGTGGTCTCGCCCTTCCGCTACAGCGGCGTGCCGCTCGCCATCGTGCTCGGCCTTGCCGTCTTCGGCGACGTGCCCGACCTCGTCGCCTCCGCCGGCATCGTCCTCGTCGTCGCGAGCGGGCTCTACACGATCCATCGCGAGCGCGTCAGGCAGCGCGAGGCGGCTGCCCGCGTGCGTGCGCTCGACGAGCCCGAGACGGCGCGATGAGCGCGGCTCCCGAACGCGCCGCGCGGCCGCCGCTGGCGGTGCTCATCGCCATCTCGGCCCTGCAGCCCTTCGCCCTCAACGTGCTGGCGCCCGCCTTGCCGGGCCTGGCGCGTTCGCTGGAGACGGATTACGCCACGATCCAGCTCACGCTCACCTTGTATCTCTTGACCGTGGCGGCGATTCAGCTCGTGGCCGGGCCGATCTCCGACCGGATCGGCCGCCGGCCCTGCATCCTCGCGGGGATCGGGCTGTTCATCGCCGGCTCGCTGCTCGGCGCCGCCGCGACGCAGATCGAGACGCTGATCGCCGCGCGCATCGTCCAGGCCATGGGCGGCGGCACTTGCTTCGCCCTGGCGCGAGCGGTCGTGCGCGACGTCGCCCCCAAGGACGAGGCGGCGAGCCTGATCGGCTACATCGCCATGGTGATGGTGCTGTCGCCCATGGTGGCGCCGCTCATCGGCGGCTTCATCGACGCCGAGTTCGGCTGGCGCGCGATCTTCCTCGCGACGCTCGCCCTCGCGGCTCCGGTGCTCGTCGGCACGGTCTCGTTCCTGCACGAGACGGCGCCGCGCACGGGCGCGACCTCCCTCTGGCAGATCTTCCGCGGCTTTCCGTTCCTGGCCCGCAACCGCTTCTTCGTCGGCTATACCCTGGCGCTCGCCTTCACGACGGCCAACTTCTTCCTGCTGATCGGCGGGGCGCCGTTCGTGGTCGTCGAGGTGATGGGCCGGTCGCCGACCGTCTACGGCGCCTACTTCATCGCCAACGGCGTCGGCTACATGGCCGGCAACTTCATCTCCGGGCGCTTCGGCCAGCGCCTCGGCAGCGAGCGGCTGATCGTCTTCGGGGTCGCCGTGTCGGTGTTCTCGGTCGTCCTCGAGCTGCCCTTCGTGCTGAGCGGCTGGTGGAATCCGGCAACCCTCTTCCTGCCGCTCGCCATCAACGCCGTCGGCAACGGCATGGTCATCCCGGGCGGCATGGCGTCGGCCCTGTCCGTCCGCCCAGACCTTGCCGGCACGGCGGCCGGCCTTGCCGGCGCCACCCAGCTCGGCATCGGCGCCCTCTCGGCCCTGGTGGTCGGCTACACGGTGCCGCTGTGGCCGGCGTCCCTGGTCTACCTCATGCTGCTCGCCTGCATCGCCGCCTGCCTGTCCCTTTGGATCGCGCGGCCGTCGCTGCAGCCGCGCTGAGCCGGCGCGCTTGTGCGCCTGCCGCCGTTGCACTACGAGCCCTGCAGCCCCGCAAGATCGCAACCGTGACAGCCATGAGCAACGGAAACGGCCGCACGGCCCCGGCCCGGTCGGCGCTTCTCGTCGCCAGCCGCGCCATCGACCGGATCAGCCGGCTGGCCGGGCTCGTCGCCGAGTGGCTGGTCCTCGCCGCCTGCCTGATCAGCGCCGGCAACGCCGTCGTCCGCTACCTCTTCAGCTACAGCTCGAACGGGCTCTTGGAAATCCAGTGGTACCTGTTCGGCGCCCTCGTGTTCCTCGGCGCCTCGTACACCCTGCGCGAGAACGGGCATGTGCGGGTCGATCTCGTCTACTCGTCCGTCTCCGAGCGGGCGCGCCTGTGGATCGACGCGATCGGCTTCGCCCTGTTCCTCATCCCGGTCTGCCTCGCCATGACCTACCTGTGCGCGCCGTTCTTCGTGCGCTCCTGGCAGATCGGCGAGATGTCCAACAACGCCGGCGGGCTGATCCTGTGGCCGATCAAGCTGATGCTGCCCGTCGGCTTCGCCATGCTCACGCTGCAAGGCGTCTCGGAGCTGATCAAGCGCATCGCCGCCTTGAACGACGACGTGAAGCTCGACACGCATTACGAGCAGCCGTTGCAGTGAGCAGAGCATGATGCCGAAAAGTGGAAATCACTTTTCGGATCAACATCATGCTCAACTTATTAGAATCGATCACGGTCATGCGTTTCGATCGACTCGATCAAAACGCATCGCGATCTAGGTGACGGATGCGCCCATGTTCGCCTACGGCGTGATGCCGCCCCTCATGTTCGGGGCCATGATCCTGTTCCTCCTGATCGGCTTCCCGGTGGCGTTCTCGCTCGCGGCGGTCGGGCTTTTCTTCGGGCTGCTCGGCATCGCCACGCAGCATTTCGACCCGAACTTCCTGCAGGCCCTGCCGTTCCGCTTCTTCGGCATCGTCTCCAACGAGCTCCT
>DASQLE010000001.1:0-9062 GCA_035630175.1 Beijerinckiaceae bacterium | reverse complement strand
CGGCTGCCGATGGCGGGCTTGCCGTGGCCGAGACCGGGCAGCTCCCAGATGCCGGCGCCGGCCGGATTGCGGTCGGCGCCGATGTTGGCGTCGATCAGGCACGGTCGCCCCTTGGCGATCGCCGCCCTGACCGCGTCGCCGAGATCGGCGGCGCGGTCGACGCTGACGCCGTCGATGCCAGCGGCGCGCGCCATGGCGGCGAAATCCGGATTATAGGGCTGGCCCGTCTCGGGATGCTTGAAGTCGGTGGCGAGTTCCCGCCCGCCGAGATAGCCGCGCTGCAGGCCGCGGATCGACGCATAGGCGTAGTTGTTCCACACCACCCACACGACCGGGATGTCGTATTCGACGGCCGTGCCGAGCACGTTGGCGTGCATGAAGAAGGCGCCGTCGCCGCACACCGACACGCATGGGCGGTCGGGCGCCGCGAGCTTGGCGCCGAGCACCCCGCCGACGCCGAACCCCATCGGGCCGAACCCCATCGAGCCGATCAGGGAATCGGGCCGGCGCGGCTCGCAGAACTGGATCAGCCAGTTGTGGTGGATGCCGATGTCGCTGACGAGGATGGCGTCCTCCGGCAGCGCCCGGTCGATCTCGCGCGCCGCCCGCTGCGGATGGATGGGCGAGGAGTCGTCGTGAAAGCCGGGCGCGATGAAGGCGTCCCATTCCCGCCGCCAGCCGGCGATGGCGGCAAGCCAGCGCTCGCGCCCCTCGGGGATCGCGCCGGCGTTCGGGCGGCGGTCGAGCTCGGCGTTGACCTGCCGCAGGAAGGTGCGGACATCGGCCATGAGGCCGAGCGCCACCGGATAGTTGCGCGCGATCTCGTCCGGATCGATGTCGACATGGATCAGCTTGGTCGGCGGGATGGTGAAGGAGTAACCGGGGATCCAGGAGCTGGAGGTGCGGTCGTCGAAACGCACGCCGAGAGCCAGCAGCACGTCGGCCTGGCGCGCGGCGTGATTGGACTGATACGGCCCGTTGCGCGCCACGAGCCCGAGATGGAGCGGATGGCGGCTGTCGATGGCGCCTTGGCCGCTCGCCGAATAGGCAACCGGGATCGAGAGGCGCTCGGCGAGGCGCAGAAGGTCGCCGGTGGCGCGGCCGTATTTGACCCCCTGGCCGACCAGGATAACGGGCCGCTCGGCCGCGAGCAGCATGTCGACCGCGCGCTCGACGCCCTCCGGATCGGCGCCGGCGCGGCAGGAGATGTTGGCATTCCATTCCTCCGGCCGCGGCGTCTCCGCGGCGGCGGCCTCCTTGAAGATGTCGAACGGCACGTCGAGCACGACCGGGCCGGGGCGGCCCGTCACCATCGTCTTCCAGGCCTGCCGGATGGCGAGCGGCACCATGTCGCCGCGGGTCGGCTGGAAGACGCGCTTGCAGTAGGCCTGCACCGTCGAGGGAAAATCGGCCTGGTAGTGCCGGTAGAGCTCCTGGAAGGCGCCGCGGTTGAACTGGCTGGTCGGCACGTTGCCGGTGACGGCGAGGAACGGCACCGAATCGAGATAGGCGTTGGCGAGGCAGATGGGCAGGTTGGCCGAGCCCGGCCCGCACGACGTGAAGGTCGCCGTCGGCTGGCCGCTGACGCGGTAATACACGTCGGCCATGAAGCCGGCCATGCTCTCGTGCCGGACCGAGATGGTCTTGATGTCGTCGGCGCGCTCGTAGAGGGCGTCGATGAGGCTGATATTGCCGTGGCCACACAGGCCGAAGGCGTAGGGCACCTTCTCGCGGATCAGGTAATCGACGATGACCTGGCCGCCGTTGAGCATGTTGTCGCGCATCGAAGCCTCGTTGGTTAGATCGTTGCGCGCCTCGCCCGTGATCAGGCGAAGCCGTACAGCCGAGCCGGATTGTCGACGAGGATGCGGCGACGCATCTCCGCGTCGGGCACCCAGGCGGCGAAGAGGTTGAAGAGATCGCCATCGTTGGGCACGGGCCGGCCGCGCATGATGACGTGCGGCCAGTCGGAGCCCCACAGCACCCGCTCCGGCGCCGCCTCGACGACCGCTCGCGCGAACGGCGCCACGTCGGCATAGGGCGACCGTTCCGCGGCGGAGATGCGGTACGGCGCGGTCAGCTTGACCCAGAAAAAGCCGTCGCGGAGCAGCCCGAGGAAGCGCTGATAGCCGGGGTCGTCGAGCCCGACCCGCGCCGGCGTGTAGCCGATATGGCCGACCGACATCGGCACCGGCATGGCCCGGACGAGCTCCTCCAGCTCGGGCGCCTGCTCCACATGGACGAGCAGCTCCACGTGCCAACCGAGAGGCTCGAGGCGAGATGCGAAATCCTTCACCGCCGCGAGGGAGCGGAACGGCATGCCGCCGCGGTCGACGAGATTGAGGCGGATGCCGCGCGCGCCGCGCCGGTGCATGTCCTCGAGCTCGCGGTCCGTGATGCCTTCTGCCACCGCCACCACGGCCCGGATCCTCTCGGGATGCTGCGCCGCCGCGTCGAGGACGGCGCGGCTGTCGGTGCCGTGAGCGCTCGCTTGCACGAGCACGAGGCGCTCGACGCCGAGAGCATCATGCAGGTCGAACAGCGCCGGCAGCGGCGTCTCGGCAGGGGTGTAGCCGCGGTTGGCCTGCAAGGGATAGCGAGCGAAATCTGCGAAGATGTGGGCGTGGCAATCGCAGGCGCCGGGCGGCACGGCGAAGCGGGGCGCAACCGGTTGCGGGTCCGGCGCTGGGCAAACCGGCAACGTCTCCACCATGCGCCTCCCCTCCCGGTTTTTCGCGGCTTAGCAAAGGCGCCAAAATTGGGCAACCCAGTTGCCTAGGCATCTTGACAGGTGGGGCGCCGCGCGTAGCCTCCGCCATCGTCACAACACCACAACGAGACCGGGAGGGAAACGCCGATGAAGAGGTCAGGATTGCTGTCGCGGCCGCTT
The DNA here is from genome assembly GCA_035630175.1 of Beijerinckiaceae bacterium. Taxonomy (GTDB): domain Bacteria; phylum Pseudomonadota; class Alphaproteobacteria; order Rhizobiales; family Beijerinckiaceae; genus JAJKJG01. The sequence goes on along the minus strand of DASQLE010000001.1, from coordinate 6,172 downwards.
GCGTTGACGGCCGTTGCGCTCGGCTTGAGCGCCGGGCCCGTTTTCGCCCAGGCGGCGCGCGCGCCGAGCGGGCCGATCGAGATCACGGTGCCGTCGAGCGCCGGCAGCACGCCGGACGTGCTCATGCGGCGCATGGGCAAGATCTTGAACGAGCAGGGTATCGTCAAGAACCCGATCGTGGTGGTCAACCGTCCGGGCGGCGCGTGGATCGTCGGCATGAACTACGTGCTCGGCCGCTCCGGCTCCGAGACCGACACCCTCTCCATCGCCGAGCCGGTGATCTCGACGCCGATCGCCCAGGGGCAGCCGACCGCCTACGACCGCATGACGCCGCTCGGCATCTTCGTGCAGACGCAGCTCATCGTCGTCGCGCAGCCGAACCACAAGGCCAACAATCTTGCCGACCTCATGAAGATCGCCAAGGAAAGCCCGCGGGTCGTCAAGGTGTCGGGCGCCAATCCGGCCTCGACCGACGCCCAAGTGGCCGGCCTCTTGCAAAAGGCGACCGGCACGCAGCTCACCTACATCCCGCATGACGGCGGCGGCGCCGCGCAGGCGACCTTCCTCGGCGGCAACACCGACATGATCACGCTGACGATAGACGAGGCCCTGCCGCTCATCCAGGCCAAGAAGGGCAAGGCGCTCGCCATCCTCAACGAGACGCGCCGGCCGGAGCCCGAGCTGAAGGATATCCCGACCGCCAAGGAGCAGGGCATCGACGTGGTGTGGGGCCAGATCTTCGGCATCGCCGGCGCGCCGCAGCTCGACCCGACCGTGGTCGCCTGGTGGGACGAGCGGATCGCGCAGCTCGTGCAGCATCCGGAATGGAAGGCGACGCTCGCCAGCAATTTCCTCGGCGGCGAATACATGAACAGCCAGCAATCGAAGGCCTACCTGGCGAAGATGCACGAAGGCCGCCTCGCCGTCCTGCGCCAGCTCGGGCAGGCCAAGATGTAGCGCCGCGGATGCGGGCATGAGACAGCGGGCATGAGACAGCGGCCATGAGACAGCGGCCATGAAGCGCCTCGATATCGCCAGCGCCGCGGTCATGTTGGTGCTCGCCGCCCTGGTCGTGGCCGGCACGCCGGAGCTGGATTTCTGGGACGAAGTCGGCCCGGGGTCGCGCTTCATGCCCGCCTGGGTCGCAGGGGTGACGGCGGTTCTGTCGCTCCTGCTCATGCTTGAGGCGAGACGGCGCGCCGGCGAGCCGGTCGATTGGCCGGATCGGGCGGGGCTGCGCCGGGTCGCCTCCACCTTCGCCGGCATCATCGCCTTCGTGCTCGCGGCGCCGTGGCTCGGCTTCGTGGTCACGACGGCGCTGTTCGTCGTGGCCCTGCTCCTGATCGTCGAGCGCCGCCCGCTCCTGCCGAGCCTCGTCTCCGGCGTTGTGACGGCGGCGCTCGTCCACGCGATCTTCATCGCCTGGCTCAGCATCGCGCTTCCGAAAGGCATCCTCGGTGTGTAGGGCCTGCGTGGTGCTTCGATCCGGATCCGCCGAGACGACACGATGACCTCCTTCGACCTTCTCTGGCAGGGTTTTGGGGTCGCCGCCTCGCCGTCCGGCATCCTCGCCGTCTTCATCGGCGTCCTGATCGGGCAGGTCGTCGGCGCCTTGCCGGGCATCGGCCCGGCGGCCGGCATGGCTCTCCTGCTGCCCGTCACCTTCGGCATGCCGCCGACCGCGGCCGTGATGATGCTCGCCGGCATCCTTTACGGCGGCATGTACGGCGGCACGATCACCTCGGTCTTGATCAACGTGCCGGGCGAATCGTCGAGCGTCATGACGGCGGTCGACGGTCACCAATTGGCGCGCCGCGGCCGCGCCGGCGCCGCGCTCAGCATCGCGGCGATCGGCTCGTTCATCGCCGGCGTCGGCGGCACCGTCGCGCTCGCCTTCGCGGCGGTCGCCCTCAGCACCATCGCGCTCCGCTTCAACGCGCCCGAGTTCTTCCTTCTGGCCCTGCTCGGCCTGACCTCGTCCGCGAGCCTCGGCGGCGACTCGCCGGTCAAGTCCCTCCTGATGGCGGCCTTCGGGCTGATGATCGCCCTTGTCGGCACCGATCCGCTGCTCGGCAACCTGCGCCTCACCTTCGGCAGCGCGCATCTCGTCGAGGGCTTCGACTTCCTGCCGCTCGCCATCGGCATCTTCGGCATCGCCGAGGTGCTGGTTTCGCTCGAGCGGACCCACAACGAGCAGCCGATCGTGATGCGCCTGCGCGACATGTGGCTCACCGGCCGCGAATGGGCCGAATCGCGCATGGCCGTGTTGCGCGGCAGCGTCGTCGGCTTCGCGGTCGGGCTGATGCCGGGCGCCGGCGCGACCGTGGCCGCCTTTCTGGCCTATGTCATCGAGCGCCGCTTCAGCCGCCATCCCGAGCGCTTCGGCAAGGGCGCCCTCGACGGCGTCGCGGCCGCCGAATCGGCCAACAACGCCTCGGTCAGCGGGGCCCTGGCGCCGATGCTGGCGCTCGGCATTCCGGGATCGACCGGAACCTCGGTGCTCCTGGCCGCCCTCATCCTGCAGGGCATCCGGCCGGGGCCGATGCTGATGACGCAGGAGCCGGTGCTGGTCTGGAGCCTGATCGCCAGCATGTTCATCGGCAACGTCATCCTGCTCGTCCTGAACCTGCCGCTGGCTCCCGTCTTCGCCTCGCTCCTGCGCATCCCGTACGCGTATCTCGCGCCGGGCATCCTGGCGGTGTCGCTCGTCGGCGCCTATGCGTCGACGCTCAGCTTCTACACGGTCGTCGTGGCGATCGGTTTCGGCGTCGTCGGCTATCTCATGATCAAGGCCGAGCTGCCGCGCGCGCCGCTCGTGCTCGCCGTCGTGCTGGCGCCGCTCCTCGAATCCTCCCTGCGCCAGGCCTTGCTGCTGTCCCTCGGCAGCCCGCTCATCTTCGTCGAGCGCCCGATCGCCGCCGTGCTGCTTGCTCTCGTCGCCGTGTCGATCGTGTTGCCGGTCGCCCTTATGCTGCGCCGCCGGCAGGCCTCGCGGCGTCTCGCCGAGGCGCCATGACGCGGCTCGGCGGCACGGCGATGGGCCCGCGAGGCTCGGTGAGCGAGATGATCGCGCCCGATCCGTTCTCGCCGGTGCGCAGCCGGCGCTTGTCGGAAGAGATCGTTCGGCAGATCGCCCGGTTGATCGACGACGGCTCCCTCAAGCTCAACGACCGCTTCCCGAGCGAGCGCGACCTGCAGGACAAGTGGCAGGTGAGCCGGCCGGTCCTGCGCGAAGCCTTCCGCGTGCTCGAGATGCAGGGCGTGGTCGAGAGCCGGCCGGGCGCCGGGCGCTACCTTGTCGCCGATCATGTCCCCGATCCGAGCCTGACGCTGCGCCGCCGCCTGCAGGGCAAGACGGAGCACCTCCTGCAGGTATGGGATGCGCGGGAAGCGGTCGAGGCGAAAGCGGCCGAGCTCGCCGCGCGGCACGCCACCCAGCAGCAGCTCGATGGTATCCGCGAGACCTTCGAGCGGCTCGAGACGGCGACCTTCGCAGATCTCAGGCGCTATGATTTCAATCGCGAGTTCCATATGAGCGTCGCCCGCGCCTCCGGCAATCTCGTGATCGAGGAAATGGCCGCGCTGCTGCTCACCCGCTCGAACCAGATCGGCTTCAAGGCATCGCTCGACGACCGCGACTGGGCCGATCTGCAGGGACGGCACCAGCTTATCTTCGATGCGATCGCGGCCGGCGATCCGGCCGCGGCGCGCCGCGCCGTCGTCAACCATTTCGACGTCATGCGCCGCAGCGTCGGCGTCGCCGCGCCGAAAGCGCGCCGCCCGGCACACCGCGGCGGCGGCCGAAAAGAAAAGGCTTAGGCGCCGATGCATGTTGCGCCGCCACGATCAGAATCGCAGGCCGAAGCGCTAGTCCCCTGGATGTTATGGCTTTGTACGGCGACCGTCTGCACTCAGCTTTTTGAAGGCAGCGATCAGCTCTCCCACGTTGATGGGCTTCCTCAGGAAAACGGAGTTGGCGACTTGCCGTGAGCCGTCAGGCTCAAACCCGGAGCCGTAGACGACCGGTCGAAGGGGATGGTTCAGGCTGAACGCGCTCCCCACGGCCCAGCCATCGATCTGACCGGAGAGGCGAATGTCGGTGAACAACCAATCGATCCGTTCGCCCCAGGTCTTCAAGATGCTGAGCGCATCCTCTCCCCCGTCTGCCGTGAGGACCTGATAGCCGGCACGCTGAAGGGCCTTCCGGTACAGCTCGCGAAGCATCGCATCGTCCTCTACGACGAGGATGTTGATGGTTGTCGACGCATCAGGCTCCGGTGTCGACGTATTCGCCTGGGGCGCAGCCGGCGTCATGGTTGATTGCACACCGAGGATCGTATTGATGACGTCCTCGGCTTCGTCCATGGGAAGTCCGTCTACAAGTTGCTGCCGACCGCCGCTCTCGAGAAAGGCTCCCGCGGCCGAGATCAAGCGTCGAAGGACCGGAGCTGCCGCATCAACGATAACCGACGCCCGGTCTGGCGCGCAGGGTGGCTGCAAAGCGAACACCGCCAACGTGGCCAGTGTTTCCATGGCGGCCACAAGCCGTTCGAAGCGACGCCGATCCTCGCTTGGCAGCGCTTCATAAGCGGCCTTCGCCCGAGACGCATGGTCGAGCTGGGAAGAGCTGAAATATTCGACGTAACTGATCGGCCACCAATCGCTGAGATCAGCACACAACGTGGGATCGTGTGGCGCCATCTCGATGAGCAAGAGCACCTCCACATAGTGGTTGAGGTAGTCATTGCTGAGGCCCGTGACACCGCCGTTGGAATCCTCTGGCTGATCAGACCGACCGCGCGCGTCCCGAGCCATCGTCAACCTCTCGAAGGGTGGTCTTAGTATGGCGGCACTGACGCTCCGGTCAATGAACGGGTCGTCAATCGATTAGCCGCCGATCGCGATCGCCGGGGCGCTAGAGCATGCTGATCAACTCTTTGGGATCGACACGTTCACCCGTTTTGATCGGCTCGATCAAAACGCATCGTGATCTGGAGCCGGTCACCGCATGTTCGCCTCGAGCCAGTCGGCCGCGAAGTCGATGCCGACCTGCCGGTTGTCGACATGGGCGTGCTCGGCGCCGCCCTCCTCGGCCGTGAAGATCTTGATGGTCTTGTTCGCCGAGCCGACCGCCTCGTAGAGCTTCGGCGCGTTCTCGACGGGAACGACGCGGTCGTTGCCGCCGTGTGTGACGAGGAACGGGCATCTGATGTTCTTCGCCACGTCCTTGAGCGTGAACTTCTCGGCGATGGCGATGCCTTCCTCCGCCGTTTGCGCGCCGACCACCCAGCGGAACTGGAAATTGGATTGCGCCACGGTGTTCGGCGCGCTGGCGTTCTTCTCGGCGATCTTGCGCTGCCAGCCGGCGAGGTCCCAATGCAGCGCCGAGAGGGCGATGCAGGCATTGTAGCGATGCTCGAAGGCGGCGACGCGCGACGAGTAATAGCCGCCGAAGCTGTAGCCCATGACGGCGATGCGCTTCTCGTCCACGTCCGGGCGCGCGGCGAGATAGTCGAAGGCCGCCGTCCCCGGCACCTCGTAATCGTAGCGGCTCGGCATGTCGCGCATGCGCCGCGTCTCACCCATGCCCGGCCCGTCGAGGGCGAGCGTGTTGAAACCGCGGCGGGCGAATTCGCGCCCGGCGAAGAAGATGCTCATCTCCTTGGCGTTGTCCATGCCGTTGAGGATCACGACGGTGGGCGCCGGCCGGCCGGTCTCCGCTTTCATGAACAGGGCCGGCAGGGTGGTGCCCGCGTAGGGCACCTCGACGAACTCGATGCTCGGCTCGCGCAGGCGGATGCCGGCGTGCCAGCAGCGATAGGCCGTCTCGCCCTGCGCGCGCTTGTCGGGCCCGGGCATGATGAAGCGCTCGGCGTTGTAGTGGTAGATGCCGGCGCGAAGGTAGTAGTTGCCGGCCGTGTGCCGATGGCCCTTGTCGAGCGCGGCGGCGGCCCGCTGCTCGATCTCGTTGCCGAGGGCGCGCCATTCTTCGGTCCAGGCGTGCGGCTCGTTCTGACGCACGCGCAGCCGCTCGCAGGCCCGGTCCATCTCCTCGAGGGCGACGACGCCGTAAGGAGCCATCCCCTTGAGGATGAGCGTCGCATTGGACCACAGGAAGTTGTCGCCGAAATGATCGATCCAGGGGCCTCGAGACATGCACGGTTCCTATTGC